>JACRKM010000048.1 GCA_016219765.1 Candidatus Woesearchaeota archaeon | reverse complement strand
CGAATTCTTTCATGAACTCCTTCTTGTATTGTGGGAACTCGTTGTTCTTGATTGCGTTGCGAATCTCTTTCATGAATTGTGTCAGCCAAAAGACGTTGTGATAAGAAAGATAGCGCGTATACGTGTAGTCTTCAACACGAGAGAGATGGTGAAGAAATGCCCGTGTAAAATTTTTGCAAACATAGCACGTGCATGAAGAATCAAGAGGGGCAAAGTCGTTCGCGAATCTTCCTTTGTCGATCTTAAGCATGCCCTGGCGCGAGAATACGTGTGCATGTCGCGCGTGCTTTGTCGGGTAGATGGAATCGAAGCAGTCGATGCCAAGGGCGACTGACTCAATGATATCGACTGGACTGCCGACGCCCATGAGGTAGCGTGGCTTGCTCTCATCAAAATACCTGACTTGTTTTTTGATTGATGAATGCATTTTTTCTTTGGGCTCTCCGATGCAGTGTCCTCCGATTGCTATGCCATCAAAGTCAAGTGCGTTGATGTGTTGTGCGCTTTTTTCACGAAGGTCGTCAAAGATTCCCCCTTGTGTGATGCCGAAAAGCAGCTGTTTTCTTCCGTACGCATTCTTTCCGTCGCAGGACTCATGATAGGTTTTGCATCTTGCCGCCCATAGGTGGGTTCGCTCAACCGCATCCGCGATATGTGCGCGTTCCTGCAGCACAGGAGGGACGTGGTCAAGTGCCATCGCGACGTCGCTGCCGATCTCGTGCTGAACCTTGATCGCCGCCTCTGGCGTCAGGAAATGCTGTCTCTCAGAGAATGGATCGCGAAACCTGATTCCTTGATCATTGACAGCCACAAGGAACGACTTCGAAAGCATCTGAAACCCTCCGCTATCCGTGAAGATATTTCCATCATAGCGCATGAACTTGTGGATGCCTCCTGCTTCCATAATCCGTTTTGTTCCTGGCTTGAGGTAGAGGATGTAAGCGTTTGCGATGATGGCCTCAACACCCATTTCGGTCAGCTCGAATGGGCTGATCTGCTTGACCGTCATCTTGGTTGCAACAGGCATGAAGAAGGGCGTGGCGATGCTTCCTGATGCCGTCTTAAGAACTCCTGTTCTCGCATTTGTCTTGTCGTCTTGGTGTTTAAGAGTGAACATAAGAACCGGCTTTGGTCGGATAAAAAACTATATAAATACTTGTCGAAACCGTGAAAAGCGATGAAAAGGACGCACACTTGTGGCGCATTGCGCAAGAAAGACAAGGATAATTTCGTCGTTCTGCAGGGCTGGGTTCACTCTCGCAGAGATCATGGCGGAGTCATCTTTATAGATCTTCGGGACCGCTATGGTTTGACTCAGATCGTGTTCACACCAGACAAGGTTGCGCTCTTTAAAGAAGCGGAGCACCTTCGCAGAGAAGATGTCGTTGAAGTACATGGTCAAGTGAGCCCGCGCAAGGCCGGAATGACGAATCCGACTCTCGAGACAGGCGAGGTCGAAGTTTTCATCAGCGAACTGAAAATCCTCAACAAGTCAGAAGTGGCGCCGATCGAAGTGGATGATCGTATTGCTGCAACGGATGAGATGCGCCTTACCTACCGGTACCTTGATTTGCGCAGGCCGCTCATGCAGAATCGCTTGCTGATCCGGCATAAAGCGATGCAGGCTTCGCGAGAATATCTCGCAGCGCAGGGATTCTTAGAGATAGAAACGCCGTTGTTTGTCAAGCCGACGCCCGAAGGTGCTCGCGATTATATTGTTCCAAGCCGCGTGCATCCGGGAAAATTCTATTCATTGCCACAAAGCCCGCAGCTGTACAAGCAATTACTTATGGTATCTGGCTGCGATCGTTACTTCCAGCTTGCGCGTTGTCTTCGTGATGAGGACTTGCGTGCTGACCGCCAGCCAGAGTTCACGCAGATAGATGTCGAGATGAGTTTCCCAGAACTTGAAGACATTTATACTTTTGGCGAGGGCGTCATAAAGCACATGTTAAAGAAAGCGATTGGTGTGGACGTAGCAACTCCGTTTCCGCGAATCCCGCACAAAGATGCAATGGCGAAGTATGGATGCGACAAGCCAGACCTCCGCTTTGAATTGTTCTTACATGATGTGACAGATATCGCTAAAGAGTCTGAATTTTCTGTCTTCAAGAGCGCCGTGGAAAGTGGAATGATCGTAAAGTGCATTTGCCCTCAGGCGGATTTTTCACGAAAAGACATTGATGAACTTACGTCATTTGCTGTGCAGCTTGGAGCAAAAGGCATGGCGTGGATGCGCGTGACGCAAAAAGGCCTTGAGTCGAGTGTGGTGAAATACTTCAATGAGGACCTGCAAAAGAAACTACTGGCAAAAACCGGTGCAAAACCAGGCAGCACGATTTTTTTCATTGCAGATACACAGAAAAAAACCAACGATATACTTGCAAAATTGCGGTTGGAACTGGGAAAGAAATTGAATTTAATAAAGGATAACGAATTCAAGTTCTGCTGGGTCACTGACTTTCCTCTCTTTGAGTGGAACGAAGAGGAAGAGAAATGGGATCCCGCGCATCACCCTTTTTGCATGCCTATTGAAGAGCATCTCAAATTCTTGGAGATCGACCCCGGAAAAGTGTACTGTACACAGTATGATATGGCTCTCAATGGTGTCGAGATCCTTTCTGGCAGCATCCGCATCCACAGCCCCGATATTCAGGAACGGGTCATGAAGGTCATCGGCATCTCCAAGCAGGAGATTGAGAAAAAGTTTGGGTTTCTGCTTGAGGCGTTCAAGTATGGAGCGCCTCCGCACGGCGGGTTTGCATTTGGGTTTGACCGCATCGTCGCACTGATGTGCGGCATCAATGATATCCGTGAAGTGATCGCGTTCCCGAAGAACAAGTCATGCGAGTGCCCGATGGACGGTTCTCCGAGCGAAGTTCCGGCGAGTGCGCTTAAGGAACTGCATATTAAGACGGATGTAGTTTCAAAGAAGTAGATTCTTCACATGAAAGTCGACCATGCGCTCATAGAACGTGTTGCCAAGAATGCGCGTCTGGAGCTTTCAGGGGACGAAGAAGAGGAGTTCTTGCCGCAGTTTCAAGAGATTCTTGACGCGATCAAGAAGCTTGATGAAATCACCGTCGTAGGTGTGGAACCCGCGCTGCAGCCGGTTGACCTATCACCGAATCTTCGTGAAGATAAGATCCGGCCTTCTTTTTCTCAAGAGATCTCGCTTGCGAATACAAAGCATAAGAAAGATGGTTACTTCAAAGGACCGCGAACCATGTAGAAAGACTGGAGAACGCTGTATGGCTAGAAAATCAACAACAGAACAAAAAAACGCATCTGTTGCTGAGTTTGTAAAGGCCGTTCATGATGGTCAGATAGATGTTGTAGAACACACTCACCGTGTTCTCGAAGAGTGTAAGATAGTTAACAAAGAATATTGTTATTTCAACGTCATCGCTGAAGAATCGGCAATCGCGCAGGCAAAGCTTATTGCGAAGAACAAAAAGGGAATTCTTGCAGGACTTCCGATGTCGATCAAGGATTCAATCTGCGTTAAAGGAATTGAATCTACAGCCGGTTCTGCTATATTGAAGGGATACGTTCCTCCCTTTGACGCCACGTGCGTTGAACGTCTTCGCAAGGCTGGCGCAATCATTCTTGGTAAAACCTCGCAGGATGAGTTCGGATTTGGTGGCTTCTCGACCAATGTTGGAGTCGGCTTTACTATTCCAAAAAATCCGTTTGACAAACTGCGTTCGTGCGGCGGGTCGAGCGGCGGTGCTGCAGGACTTGCGCAAAAACTAACAGTTCCGCATGTGGCTCTTGGGGAGAGTACGGGCGGTTCGATCGTGAATCCTGCGTCGTTTTGCGGCGTGGTCGGGTTGTGCCCTACGTACGGAAGAGTGTCACGCTACGGCTTGATTGATTATGGGAGTTCGCTTGACAAGGTTGGGCCGATCGGAAAAACGGTTGCGGATGTTGCAGTAACGCTGAAAGTGCTGGCTGGATTTGATGAGAAAGAATCGACGACAGCAACGGTGGCTGTCGACGACTATTCAAAGTTTGTGGGTAAGGATGTAAAAAGCCTCAATGTCGGTATCGTCAAGGAGGGTTTTGGAGAAGGGACCGATCCTGCCGTGGAGAGAAGTGTATGGGCGGCCATCAAGCGTTTAGAATCAGCCGGTGTGAATTGTAAAGAGATTTCGTTGAAGATCCCGATTGAGTATGGAATTCCCACATATTACATTATCGCACCGTCGGAAGCATCGACAAACCTTGCAAAGTTGTGCGGGTTGCGGTATGGTGCAGAGGAGAAGATCGAGGGCGATTTCAACTCGTATTTTTCACAAGTGCGTGCGCGGCATTTTGGGAAAGAAGCAAAGCGCAGGATCCTGCTGGGAACATTTACGCGCATGGCTGGCTACCGTGACGCGTATTATGTGAAAGCGACGAAGGTTCGCAGGCTGATCATCGACGATTATAAGAAAGTATTCAAGAAGTTTGATGCGCTTATTTCTCCGACAGTCGCTATCCTACCACCGCGCTTTGATGAGATTGCAAAGCTGACACCAGCGCAAAGCTACATGATCGATGCGCTGACTGTTGGCCCAAACCTCGCGGGGTTGCCGCATCTCAACATGCCTGTTGGGGCGAGCAGGGGATTGCCGATTGGTGCGATGTTGACTGCTGATCATTTTAATGAAGGAAAGCTTCTGCAGCTTGGTGCAGCTCTTGAGTGAATGCAGGAAATATATCGTAAATGAGATAATTGTAAAGATAATATGGTAAATGAAAAAAAGTTCACGAGTGACGTGGTAATCGGCCTTGAGATCCACGTACAGCTCAATACGAAGACCAAACTCTTTTGCGGATGCGCAACGCAAGGAAGCGAAGAGCCAAACACGCGCACGTGCGATGTGTGCTTGGGTTTTCCCGGTTCAAAGCCTGTGCTCAATGAAGCAGCACTGGATGGGGGACTTCGTTTAGCGCTTGCGCTGGGCTGCACGATAAGTCCGAAACTGATTTTTTCGAGAAAATCCTACTTCTATCCTGACCTTTCAAAGAATTATCAGATCTCCCAGCACGAGTTGCCTCTGGGAACTAACGGCAAGCTTGAGCTGCAAGACGGCATGGTCGTGCGCATCGCTCGTGCGCACCTTGAAGAGGACCCTGCCTCATTGATTCATCAGGGGAGTGCTGGACAGGGATATGTGCTGATCGACTATAATCGCAGTGGAAATCCATTGTGTGAGATCGTAACCGAGCCAGATATGCACGGTGCAGAGCAGGCACGGGAATTTCTCAATCGTCTTGTGTCGGTGCTCGAGTATCTTGAGATTTTTGATCTAGAATACTGCATTATCAAGGCAGATGCAAACGTGTCGATTCGAGAGTCTGGCTATGTGCGTGCGGAAATCAAGAACATCACCGGATTCAAGGAGATCGAACGTGCACTTTCATTTGAGGTTGAGCGCCAGAAACGTGCAGTACAGCATCACGAGCGTTTGGTGCAGGAGACGCGTGGCTGGGATTCTGCTGCAGGAGT
>JACRKM010000047.1 GCA_016219765.1 Candidatus Woesearchaeota archaeon | reverse complement strand
TGTTGGGATATCTGACTTTCACGTGTGCGATGAGTTGCTTGATGAGTTTTTTGTCCGGCACTTTGGTGAGGTCAAACTCTGAAAGTCCATATTTTTTGATTTCTCTTTTTGAAAACAGAAGCCCCCGCACAAGGTCGATGAAAAAATGCCATTTTTCCTTCCATGTCAATTGTTCTGAAAGTTTGCGCAGAGTTATCTCGATGTCTTGGTCGATGAGAACGATTTGTGCACCGCTCTCCTGAGCTAGTTGTATAGCGAGCTTCATCTCAGATCCTGGCGCCACTCCTACGATATTTCCGAGTTTTCGCTGCAGCCATCCCCCAAGCAGGGCAAAAAAGTACCCGCGCACACCAATATTCTTGATGTCAGAAAGTCGGACTTTGTGTTTTTCCTTTGAGAAGAGAGCCTGCAGCCTGCGCCGATCCAGCTCGACTGCAACAATGCCTGGTTTTTTTGTGGTGATTGCCTCTTTAATCTCATTAAGGCTTTGCTTTGCAATATGAGATGTGCCTATAAGAATAATGTTTTCAAAACGCATAAAGTCAGCCAAACCCCCATTCTTTTATAAATGTTCTGGGAGATAGGCTGCCCTCGGCACGTTCAAGCAGACGACGAGACGAAACACAAAATATATAAAAGACAGTTCCTCCGGTCAGTTTAATTGATTATTGATTATACTGAAAGGAGGGATAGCATGTTGAAGATGGAACGCGTGAGCGATGTATATGAAATGAAGGTCTTCACCGAAAGTGGTGAGTACTTTGGCGATGTCGAAGAGCTGATTCTCACAAAGACGAAGATTGCGGGTTGGCGTGTCAAGGCAACGAAGAACTCATTTCTGACGCGAATGCTCGGCAGTGCAAAGGGCGTTGTTGTACCGCATCAACTCGTCAAGAGCGTCGGCGATGTCATTATCATCAGCAAGGCAGCAGTGCCCAGTGCGGCTCCTTCTGAGGAGATGGCATAAATTTTTCTTTTAAGTTTATTTTACCCTCTTTATTATTTCTTACAGCCACAATTTACAGGTGATTAGATGGAAATTTTCTACGCGACGAGGAACGAAGGGAAGATCAGGTCACTGCAGCGTCACTTGCACGGTTCAGGAATTACAGTCATAGCCGCGCCCTTGGATATTCCTGAACCGCGTTCAGATGATGTGAAGGAGATCGCAGTAGCGAAGGTAAGATACGCGCATCAGCACTTGCAAAAACCAGTAGTTGCATTGGATGCTGGCTTCTACATCAGTTCCCTGAATGGATTTCCGCGAGCGTTCGTGAATTTTGCACTAGAGACCGTAGGGCTTGAAGGCATTCTCAAGCTCGTCGAAGACAAGAGCCGTGACTGTGAATTTCGTGAATGCCTGGCGTATGTTGACGGGATAGACTCTGAACCGCGCTGTTTCATGGGGAGAGTTCCCGGAAGTATCTCATCTAAGCAACACGGTTTGATGGCTCCGCACCTTTGGTCGACGCTGGCGCTGATCTTCGTTCCAGAAGGATGCCAAAAAACGCTTGCGCAGATGAGCTATGACGAGTACGCAGATGTCCGGAGCAGGGCGACAAGAAAGAATCCTTCAGTAGGGAAGCTCTTTTCTGAGTGGATTATGACAAAGACAGATATTACTGATACCAATAGAGAATAAGCTCCCTCGATTCCTGGGAACTCATTCCGCTTTATAAACGTGGCAAGCGTGGTCGGCGCTGCGAGCATCAAGAACTGAACAGATACAAAATTAGGGATACGTCGCAAACCTGTTGAGTTCAGTTAGCTGCACGAACGATTCACGGATTCCATTGCGCTTGACATATGCGACCAATAGTGCTTCACGTTCTGCTTGGTTGAGCGGTCTCTTGTGGCTTCTTCCTCGTTCATCGCGTACATCAACAGCAACCTGGTGCGTAATTTTAGTGTAAAAATCAACCGTCTTTTGTGTCGGCCGCACAAGTGCCGTATGCTCAGCAACAGACGAGTCACCACGTCGTGCAGCCTCGGCTGCAATGGAGAAGTACGCGGCTATCTCGTGCGGATCCCACTGCTGTACTCGATTGTAGCGATATGAGAAATCATTCTGCTTGGAGAGGCACAGGTGATCTGAGTGCGTATGAGTCCATAAGATGTCGTTGTTGACGCAGCCCGCTACAGGCACAAATTCCATCGTGAACTTGTAACGGCACATCTTTTTTGTTCGTGAGGGTACAGAGACCTTGAATTTTCCTCCCTTTATTGTAGCTTCTTGCACGCCGTTATATGGCTTTGCCTCGAAGTAGGTACGTCCTGCTTGCGCAAGATAAGTGAACAGCAAATCGCCTGCGATACAATCGTCGAAGTAGACACGCGAGTGCACACCGTCCTTGACAGACCTGTACGTGTAGCCGGCTCCAAATCCAAGCTTAAAATTGCTCACTGCATCCTCTAAAAGTTTGTAAGGTGTCAGGTGATTTTTTCTGATGTCAGACACATGCACTCGTGGCAGCATGATGCTTTCAACGCGCTTGAGATAGTGCTGTCTGCTCTCAAATCGTTCTGGAATAAACGGCGGCACAACCAGAGCATCGTCGATAGAAAGATTCGAGATCTCTGCAACAATCCCCTTATCTGCGCGTCTGACTGTTCGATGCGAAAGGATTTCTTCCATGGTCTGTGGTTTTTGGAAATACGTTTTCTTCTCTGCTTTCATGCTCTCACCTTTGATGCTGGTTTTCATGCACAAAAATGTCGCCAAACATTTTTGTGTGGGGTTTGAAACCCTGCCCTTTAGGGCGACATTTTTGGCATCCTAAAAATCGGTCTATACATGCAGGCGTCTGTTCAAACTCCGCACTTTAGTGCGGAGTAGGACGCCTGCGACCGATTTTTATGATAACGGTTTTTATGTGTTCCTCTTTGTGCAGCACGTAGAGAGAACAGAGCATCCATATAATTTAATGTGGTGACCTCTTTCACCACAAATTTTATATAGTGGTTCACCCGTCACTAACATATTGATAACATATGGATCAGACAAGCCTTGAAGAATTAGGTCTGACCGCTGCGGAAGCTAAGATATATCTCGTGCTGCTTGAGCAGGGCGCCTCCCTTGCGGGGATGATCTCGCGTAATACAGGCATCCATAGACGTTCGGTCTATGATGCGATTGAACGCTTGATCCAGAAGGGCCTCGTCTCATACATCAAGAAGAATAACCGGAAGCATTTCGAGGCAGCGTCGCCAGAACGGTTCTTAGAGATTCTGCATAAGAAGGAAGATGATTTTCAATCGATTCTCCCGCAGCTCAAGATGCTGCAGAAGCTGTCTTCAGAGAAGAATGAGACGCTCTTTTTCCGCGGCAAGGCAGGGATCAAGACAGTATTTGACGATCAGCTTGACGTAGGCCAAGAGCTGCTCATTCTGGGCGCTTCTACGAAAGCGAATGAGATTCTGCAGTACTATTTTCCACATTATGACCGGAATCGTGTGAAGAAAAAGATCAAGGCGCGGATTTTATTTAATGAAACCGACCGCGGTCATTCATCGCTCAAAAGGATTCCGCTTGCACAGATTCGTTTTGTCCCGCAAGAGGTTACGTCTGATGCTGCCGTGAATATTTACGGCCGCAATGTTTCGATTGTTGCATGGCGTCCTGACCCTATTGCGATCCTGATTCGTGAGGGCATGATTGCGGAGGGTTTTCGGAATTATTTTGAGTTGCTGTGGAAGGTTGCTGCTTCATGAGAACTGCAAGAAAACGCGCTCGAAAAAAGCGCGCTCGAAAGAAAGTAGTGGTGATCGTAAACCCGAACGCAGGATTCTTTGCAAATGCGCATGCATTTGATGACATTTCGATGCGAAAAGAACATTCACTCCGGGATTTCACGCAGAACGTCATTGATTTCTTCTACAACCAAAACATAGAAGTGCAGATCAAGGTGACAAAGAAGCCATTGGACGCTGTGCGTTTTGCCAGACAAGCAGCAAATAAGGTTTCGCTTGTGATTGCAGCTGGCGGGGACGGTACCATTAATGAAGTGATCAATGGGCTTGCGAAATCAAGAACTGCGCTTGGGATTCTTCCGCTAGGTACGGAGAACGCGTTTGGCCGCGAGCTGCATATACCGCTCGATTACAAGCGAGCGTTGCGAAGAATTACGACAGGAAAGAGCAAGATGTATGATCTGGGCCTTGCCAATAAGCGGTATTTTCTGATGATGGCCGGCGTAGGATTTGATGCACACGCCGCCTCACAAGTGCGGCCATACCTAAAGCGTCTCCTTGGTCGCGGGTCGTATCATTTAACTGCGATTAAGACGTTTTTTACGCATTCTCCAAAACTTCTGCGAATCTGGATCGATGATCAGGTCCTGCCACGGTGGGGGTATTTTGTCGTTGCAGGAAACATCAAGTACTATGGGGGAAACATTCGGATGACGCCGTATGCGAGGCCCGATGATGGTTTTTTGGATGTGTGCATCTTCAAAAATAAGGATATTTTTAATATGATGAAGTATTTTATTGGAGCGGCCTATAAAGGAACGCATGTTGAATTCAGCGATATCGAGTATTTTCGCTGCAGGCAGCTCCGTGTCGAATCTGAAGGCAGGGCGCTTGGTCACACCGATGCTGAGATCATCGGCATGACTCCCATCGATATTCGGATCGTGCCAAGAGCGTTGATGATTATTTGTTGACGTGAACATACAATAATAAAAAAGAAAATAAAAAGAGAACTGAGCAACAAACTGCTAAAAAGTGCGAGGTTGAGGCTACATGGTGTGGAGTCCGTTGATTCAAAACGAAATTATTGTTTCCGTTGTTGCCGCCTTTGCGGTATGCCAGTGCATCAAGCTTATAACTGCAAGCGCTGAGCGAAAGAAGTTCACCCCGGGCGTGATTTTTGAGACCGGCGGCATGCCGTCAACGCATTCTGCGTTTGTTGCCTCGCTTGCATTAAGTGTGGGTTTCGTTGAAGGTTTTCTCTCAAGTATTTTTTTGCTCGCATTGGGCATTGCGATGGTAGTGATTCGTGACGCGATAGGTGTGCGCCGTACCGTCGATGACTTGATCCACGCAGTTAACTCCATCATCCAAACCAAGAGGATGCGCATGGAACACATCAGGGTTATTGCGGGACACACCCCGGTACAGGTTTTTGTTGGTGTTGTTCTTTCG
>JACRKM010000045.1 GCA_016219765.1 Candidatus Woesearchaeota archaeon | reverse complement strand
TGAAGCATTGATGACGCAAGAAGATCCTGGCGAAGAGAACAGAATCCTTGAAGAGTTCCAGAAAGGATACGTGGTGAAAGGAAAGATCATCCGCCACAGCAAGGTAAGAGTGAGCAAGAAACTCGCATGAACTCGGCATCACTCATAGACTCAAATAAATTATAATCAAGAATTTTAATTAAACAGCATATAAGAACACATAAGCGCAAGGTGACAGTGATGGAAAACAAAAATGTAAATGTCGTCATCAGCGACGGCGATTCGTTTTACTGCCATGAACTCTCGGCAAACTTCAACCCCGTCCAGTTCGTGCTTGATTTCAAGTCGATTACGCCGCGCGTCGATCCCCGCAGCGCAGACACTCCAACGATCAGCATCAAGCACAATGTGGTGCTCGTTGAGCCGTTCCATGCAAAGCAGATGCTCGGACTACTCACAACAGTCATCAACAATTATGAGAAGCAGTTTGGCGCTATCGAAAAACCCAGAGCAATACAGATTGCAGAAGACAACCTAAAGAAGTCCCAGAAAGGAGCAGCTAAGGCTGTGAAAACGGACGTGAGCATTCCTAGCTATTTTGGATGATGATGCAAGATTTGGATGATAATGCAGGAGCGTAAGCATATGGTCCGCATCGAAATCAATGCACACAACCACCAGGTAAGAACTCCGCAGCACCGCGGCGTATTCCTAAATGGAGCGACGATCCTCCGGTACCTCATCACAGATGATGAAAAACTTGAAACTGCAATCATCTGCAAGCAGCACGATGTTGAATTCACGACCACAGATCAAGAGCTCTATGATGCGCTTACCTGCATCAAACCGTACGATTCATTCAAACTCCAAAAACTCGTCAAGCTCCTTGAAGCCGCACGCGTGTCGGGAGTTGCAAGCAAGCATGTATTGACTGAAGAAAAATTAGAGGAGCTGCGAAAAGAGGCGCTCATCCCAAAATAGGTGAAGGCACATAACCAAAACATATAACCATAACAACAGACAATAACAACAAAAAGAATAGATCAACAAAGCATCACACTACCAAGAAAGGTTGGAGGGAAAACTATGGCAAAAATCATCGGCATCGATTTAGGAACATCAAACTCTGCAGCGGCAGTACTCGAAGGAGGAAAACCCAAGATCATTCCAAGCGCGGAAGGAGCTACGCTTGCAGGAAAAACCGTACCAAGCGTCGTTGCCTTCGCCAAAGACGGCTCGATGCTCGTCGGGGAGCCCGCACGCCGCCAAGCCGTCACCAATCCAGAGAACACCGTGATGGCAGCAAAGCGCAAGATGGGAACATCATTCAAGTACAAGCTCAACAACAAAGAATACAATCCACAGCAGATCTCCGCATTTATTTTACAGAAAATCAAAAAAGACGCCGAAGCGTACCTTGGAGAGAAGGTTGAGAAGGCAGTCATAACAGTGCCTGCATACTTTGACGACACACAGAGGCAGGCGACCAAAGACGCGGGAGCGATCGCCGGCCTTGATGTCGTCCGCATCATCAATGAGCCAACCGCGGCATCACTCGCGTACGGACTTGATAAAGCACATGAAGAACTCAAGATCCTCATCTTTGATTTCGGAGGAGGAACCCTCGACGTTACCATCATGGAATTCGGCGAGGGCGTCTTTGAAGTCCTCTCAACGTCTGGTGACACGCAGCTTGGCGGAACCGACATGGACTTGGCAGTCATCGACTGGATCCTCAAGGAATTCAAGCGTGCCGAGGGAGTCGATCTCTCAAAAGACAAGACCGCCATGCAGCGCGTGCGCGAAGCGGCAGAAAAAGCAAAGATCGAACTCTCAACAACACTTGAGACAGACATCAACCTGCCATTCATCACAGCAACAAACGAAGGGCCAAAGCATCTCGTGATGAAAATCAACCGCGCGAAACTTGAAGACCTCATCCGCCCGATAGTCGATCGCTGCCGCCACCCAGTAGAACAAGCAATAAAAGACGCAAAACTCAAGACAAGCGACGTCAGCAAGATCATCATGGTCGGCGGACCGACCCGTATGCCGATAGTGCAAAAATTCGTTGAAGACACCCTTGGCAGACGCATCGAACACGGCGTAGATCCCATGGAGTGCGTCGCACTTGGCGCAGCCATTCAGGGAGGAATCCTGGCAGGAGATCTTAAGGAAGTGCTGCTTCTTGATGTAACTCCACTCTCTCTGGGAATAGAAACACTTGGCGGAGTCTTCACTAAGCTCATCGAACGAAACACGACTATCCCTACAAAGAAGTCACAGATCTTCTCGACTGCTGCAGACAACCAGCCCGCTGTCACGATCCGTGTCGGGCAGGGGGAGCGGCCCATGTTTGCAGACAACAAGCATCTCGGGATGTTTGATCTTGTCGGAATTCCGCCTGCACCGCGCGGAGTGCCACAGATCGAAGTCGTGTTTGACATCGACGCAAATGGCATCGTCAATGTTTCTGCCAAGGACATTGGAACTGGAAAACAGCATGCGATAACCATTTCTGGCTCGACAAACCTGTCCAAAGACGATGTTGAACGCATGAGAAAAGAAGCAGAAGCACACCTTACGGAAGACAAGAAGCGGCAAGAAGAAGTTGAGACTATTAACCAGGCAGATGCTGTCATCTACTCAACTGAAAAACTTCTTTCGACCATGGAAGGAAAAATCGAAAAGGACAAATTATCAACGATCAAAGACGGGGTTGATGACCTAAAGAAACTGATGGATGAAAAACCCCGCGATGCACAGAAGATAAAGATGAAACTTGACGAGCTCAACCGCATCGTCCAAGAAGCATCAACAGAAATGTACCAAAAAGCTGCAGCACAGTATCAGCAGGAACATCCTGAAAAAGGATCAAAAACCGAAGAGGATACAGAAGAAACTCCCAAGAAGAAAAAGGAAAAGGTCGTTGATGCTGAATATGAAGTAGAAGATGACAACAAAAACAATAAGAAAAGCAAGAAGTGAATATGGGGAAATGGTATTTGTTTAGCTCTTATGCTCACAGCGCCGCTCACGACGCCTGCCATCTTCCGTTGTGATTTGCGTGGTGCAGTTATGCTTTTTGTGAATAATCCTTCCTGTGACGCTCGGCATCCCTTTGGGAATCCTGCCTCGCGTCGACGAATGACCGGGGTCCCCCAAAATAGTTTAGTCTGTACATATCGTAGGTGACCGAAGGTCGCCTGATGTTCCCAGGGTACATCTACGCTGCGGGGTTGTCATGAGTCGCAGGAATGATTATGACAAAGCACAACACGCTCAATGCACCG
>JACRKM010000046.1 GCA_016219765.1 Candidatus Woesearchaeota archaeon | reverse complement strand
CTGGCTCGACTCATCCTCTTGCAAAGGCCGCAAAGTCCAGAACAGGTTTTGGAAAAGGCATGGGAAATCTTGGTAAATACGGATCAAAGCCGGCGATCGGCAGCTTTAAAATGACGGGAAAAAAGACAACAAAGAAGACCGACATCCGTTATGAATGTTCTGAATGCAAAAAAACGCATTCACAACGAAAAGGTTTTCGAGCAAAAAAGATTGAGTTCACATAAGATGTAGGAATCAGGAGCTAAACAAATACCAAAATCACAATAAAAACTAAAATGTATACGAGGACATAATGAACCCGATTCGCGAACCAACAAGCAAGTTTATCAAGATCCGCTGTTCCAAGTGCAAGAACGAACAAATCATGTTCGGCAAGACGTCGACCAGCGTCAAGTGCCTTGTGTGCGAAAAGCCCCTTGCTGAGTCCACTGGCGGCAAGGCAAAAGTGAAAGCGCGCATCCTTGAAGTACTCGAGTAACACTTGATGCGGGTAAAGTAACGATACAAAATTACATCAGCAGAATCAATAATACAAATAATAATACAACCGTATATAATTTCACGCATTGTTCTCTATGTTTCGAAAAAAACAAGGATTTCCTGAAGAATCTGAACTTCTCTTATGTACTGTCACGAAGATTTATCCGCATTCTGTATTCGTGAATATCGACGAGTATGACCGGTCGGGAATGATTCATATTTCTGAGATCGCGCCAGGGCGCATTCGTAACATCAGCGAGTACGTCAAAGAAGGGAAGAAGATTGTCTGTAAGGTCCTCAAGGTCGATCTTGAGCGCGGGCACATCGATTTGTCGCTGCGTCGCGTTGGCGAGGGTCAGCGTCGGCAGAAGATGGATGAAATCAAGCAAGAGCAGAAAGTCGAAAAGATCATCGAAATGGCTGCAAAAAATCTGAAATGCAAGCCAGTCGAGCTTTACGACAAGCTTGCACCCGCAGTGTTCAATAAGTATCAGTCTATGCACGCGTGTTTTGAAGATTTCATCTCAAATGAAGGGGCGCTCAAGGATGCCGGGCTTGATCCTAAGTCATACAAAGAGCTCACCGATCTCATCCGTCAGCGCATCAAGCCTCAGCAGGTAATCATCAGTGGTGATGTGACGCTGCGCACGTATGCTCCCGACGGTGTTGATCAAATTAAGCGTACACTTATGACTGCAGAAAAATTGGTCCCAAACGCATCGATCATGTACAAAGGGGGCGGAAAATACCAGATCACTGTTATCGACGGAAATTTCAAGGATGCAGAGAGGAAAATCAAGACTGTCGCTGATTCTATCCTCGAACAGATGAAGAAAGCTGGCGCCGAAGTCAGCTTTGTCAAGCATGAAGGGAAAGTCGCTGAGACCTGAGGCTTTGTAAAGTCGCGTGTATTCACCATGTCCGAATCTATTCTTTTATGCAAACGCTGTAGCCATTATACCATGTATGAGACCTGCCAGAGCTGCGGCGATAAGGCTGTGGGCGTCATTCCTGCCAAATATTCTCCGCATGATCCCTACGGGAAGTATCGCCGGCAAGCAAAGCGTAATGAGCTGGAGAAAAAAGGGTGGCTGTAATGTCTTGGGAGTTTACGCTGACTCAAAAATCGGTTCCTAAACTCCATAATCCGATATTGATTGAAGGGCTTCCGGGCATCGGAAATGTCGGTAAGATCGCTGCAGATTTTATAATCGACAACCTGAAGGCAACAAAACTTTATGACGTGTTTTCACACGATTTGCCGAACTCAGTATTTGTGAATGAGGAAAACATAGTAGAGCTCCCAACGATCGAAATTTTTGTGAAGAGGTTCAAGCGCGGGAAGAACGATATTCTTATTCTCACTGGCGACGTGCAGCCTGCTGAAGAGCGCGGCTCATACGAGTTTTCTGATCGCATCGTTGATATCGCAAAAGAGCTTGGCGTCGTTCAGATCATAACTCTCGGCGGCATCGGCCTGCCGGAGATCCCACCGGACCCTCGTGTCTTTTGCACTGGAAATGACAAGACCGCTGTTGACCAGTTCGCTAACGGCACCCATGTCAAAACTAACCTGTATGATGTCGTTGGCCCAATTATCGGTGTAACGGGAATCTTGCTTGGACTTGCGCGGCGCAAGGGGGTTCCGGGAGTGTGTCTTCTTGCAGAGACGTTTGGGCATCCAGCATACTTGGGCGTTCGCGGATCGCGTGCGCTGGTGAATATTTTAGACAAGAAAATCCACTTAGGAGTGAAGATTAAAGCCTTGGATGCTGAGATCAGTGACCTGGAGTCAGAAGGGACGCTCGAACAATCAGGGAAGAAGAGCACATCGCTAAAAAAAGTCAGGAGAATCGCAGAGACAGCAGTAAAGAAGGAGACCAATTACATAGGTTAGTAAATTACATAGGCTAGTAAAATACAGGTTAGTAAACGATTGGCAGAAACCAGCACGCGGGAATGGATCAAAACCCAAAATAATCAAGTAATGACGCAGAATCTTCTGTTTTGACACCAAAAAGTTTATAACAGCACTTGCTACCACGGTCTTTAAAATACAACCGGCATTCAGGAGCTTTTCCTTTTGCTAAAGGCGAGTGGAGAAAGAGGTGGCACGATGGTTTCTGACGTTATTATCCAGAACATTCATGCGCGGGAGATACTGGACTCGCGTGGTAATCCGACAGTAGAGGTCGATATTTCCACAAAAACACATTCTGCAAGAGCCGCCGTTCCATCGGGGGCTTCTACTGGTATTCATGAGGCTCTTGAATTGCGGGATAAAGAAAAACGCTACATTGGGCAGGGTGTTCAGAAAGCGGTAGCAAATATTAATACAAAAATCAGAAAATTGCTCGTGGGCCATGATTGCAGAAGGCAGGCAGATATCGATGCCGAGATGCGCGATCTTGATGGAACAAAAAATAAAAAGAGCCTTGGAGCAAATGCGATATTGGGTGTGAGCCTTGCGGCTGCGGCGTTGTCAGCCAAAGCTCAGGAAAAACCCTTATATAGCACATTAGGAGGAAAAAATGTTTTGCCTATTCCATGCATGAACGTGATTAACGGCGGCGTGCATGCCCAGACACGTCTTCAGTTTCAAGAGTTTATGGTCTGCCCAAAGGGAAAAAGTTTTGCAGATTCTGTGCGGATTGGTTCTGAAGTTTATCACATCCTGAAAGAGTTGATCAAGAAAAAGTATGGCGTGAGCGCCATTCATGTTGGTGATGAAGGCGGTTTTGCTCCGGATTTATCAAGTGTTGAAGACGCACTGTATCTCCTGATGAGAGCGGCTACAAAAGCAGGCTATGCGAAGAATATTCGATTCGCAATTGATGCGGCTTCGTCAGAATTTTACAATAAGAATACTGGAAAGTATTTTGTCGACGGCAAGTGGTGGTCAAAGGAGAAGCTGACTGACTTCTATGACTATCTTATGAAGACGTATCCGATTTTTTCGATAGAGGATCCATTCGAACAAGATGATTTCTTGCCTTATCCAAAATTGACGGCAGCGGCAAAACGCCGCGGCGTGCAGATCGTGGGAGATGATTTGCTGGTTACTAATCCAGATCGTATTCGCCTCGCGCAGAGCAAGAAATTATGCAATGCGCTGCTTCTCAAGGTCAACCAGATAGGAACACTAACCGAAGCAATACAGGCCGCACGCCTGTCAATGGACAATGGCTGGCACGTCATGGTAAGCCATCGCAGCGGAGAAACGGAAGATAATTTCATCGCGGATCTCGTAGTGGGTCTTGGAACTGGGCAGATCAAGTCAGGCGCGCCTTGCCGCGGCGAACGGACTGCCAAGTATAATCAGCTTCTCAGGATTGAAGAACAGTTAGGAAGCAAGGCGCGTTATTGTTCATGGTCGTAAAGTGAACAGGACCTTGTGCCTAATACTGCAACACTTGTATTTACATGGTCACAATGGTGAAAAAAATAAAAAAAAGAAAAACAAAAAAGAGAAAAGCGTCATCGTTTCGCGGCATCAATCCGGTTATTCTCCTTGTTCTCGACGGGTATGGCCTGCGTTCGAGCAAGAGGCACAATGCGGTGCTTCGCGCGAACCGCCCAAATCTTAAGATGCTGTGGAAGACTTATCCGCATACGCGATTGCACGCAGCAGGAGAATGGGTTGGTCTTCCAAAAAGAACGATGGGTAATTCTGAGACCGGCCACAGGCACATCGGTGCTGGGAGAAAAATTGAAGAGGCAGTTGTCCGTATAGATCGCGCTATAGAGAATGGGTCGTTTTTCAAAAACAAGGAACTTGCAGCTGCGATGGAGACTGCGAAAAAGAATCACTCTGCGCTGCATTTGATGGGCCTTGTGAGCGATGGCAGCGTTCATTCACATATAAATCATCTTTTTGCGCTGCTAAAAATGGCAAAGCGATGTAATGTAAAGACTGTGTACGTCCACTGTTTCCTCGACGGTCGTGATACTCCTCCAAGATCTGCAAAAAAACACATTGTACGGCTTCAGAAAAAGATGCGGTCGTTAAGAACCGGAGAAATTGTTTCATTGATGGGTCGTTTTTACGCGATGGATCGTGACAATCGCTGGAACCGTGAGCATAAGGCATATGATGCGATGGTGAATGGCAAGGCCGCGTTTTATTTTGATGATCCGCTAAGCGCGATCGATGCTGCCTACAAGCGCGGTGAATCCGATGAGTTCATACAGCCAACGATCATTCGCTGTGGACCGCATCGGGCAACACACCTTGTAAATTCACGTGATGCTGTTGTCTTCTTTAATTTCCGCTCGGATCGGGCGCGTGAGATCACGCGCGCCTTCGTCGATGGGCGCTTCAACAAATTTAAACGGAAGAAAATCATTGATTTGCACTTCGTGTGCCTCACACAATATGACCGTGACATAAAGGTGCCTGCCGCCTTTCCTCCGCCGACAGTCACCAATACACTTGGTGAGGTTGTCTCAAGAAATGGGCTGTGGCAATTGCGGCTTGCAGAGACAGAAAAATACGCGCACGTTACGTTCTTTTTCAATGCTGGACGGGATGGCCCTTACCAAAAAGAAGATCGCATCCTAATTCCGAGCCCAAAGACAAGAACTTACGACCATACGCCTGGCATGAGCGCTTTTCAGATCGCTCGCGCGACCTGCGATGCCATTAAGAAAAAGAAGTATGCGCTTATAGTGGTTAATTTTGCAAACGCTGACATGGTAGGCCATAGCGGGAACGAATTAGCAGCGGCAAAGGGCATCGAAACTGTTGACAGGTGCATCGGGATGATTGTACAAATGGCGCAAAAAAAAGGATATGAAGTCATCGTCACTGCAGATCATGGGAATGCTGAAAATATGACAGAACATTGGGTAACCTCGCATACAACAAACGACGTGCCATGCATAGTTGTGAGTCAGAGAAAAATAGCTTTGCTGCAGGACGCGAACGCCAGTCTTGCCGATGTTGCTCCAACAATACTTGAATTGATGGGTTTGCACAAGCCCAAGGTGATGACAGGAAAAACCCTAATACAAATTCAAGAATAAAAGTTATCCGAGCACCAGCATTCGGTGATCGCGCTTGCAGTCCTTCACTGCAGCAAATGCTTCTTGAAGCTTTTCTTTAGAAACAACACGTTTGCCGTTGCGAGGATCCAATATAGTGTATTGGCCGTTTTCGTATGCAAAAATTGAGATGTAATGCGGGTTTCTTCTATTGACTTTTGTCCCACGTAAGATTCCAATGATGACTCTCAATACTACGACCTTCTTCTGCAACAGAAATTTATTAACGTCGTTGACGCTGAAATCATTCTCGGCGACAGGAATGCCGCTCTTCTTGACTTTTTCATAGAGCAGGTGCGACGCGAAATCAGCAACTTCAATCTCTTTTTTCTTGTACGCTTTGAAACGGTATCCCGGAAATTTGTATTCCGGTTCTTCTGCAAAGATGCGCACAGGAACTCCTTCACGATGCGCCACAAGTGCAAGCCCGTAAATCGATGAGCCGCGGGTCGGCAGCGTTGCACTCTGATGCCAAACTTCAAATTCATTTTCACGTGTTAGCGGATATGCTGGTTTAAAGTGCTGCACGGCCATCATGAGCGAAGCTGCAGCACAGGTGTAGGGTGTTGTTTGTTTGTACAGTTCCATGGGCGATACAAAGAACCACAAAGAAGGCGCTTATTTAAAAAACTTACCAGCACATGGAGGTTGGTGCGAAATTCCCTTGCTTCGCCGCCGTCACGCTCACCGCCACCGACCTGCGAGCTGGCAAAAAACTCATCGTGATTCGGCAGGCTTCATGCCTGCCCTAATGTGGGTTGATAAGGGAGGCACTCCCTTATGTGGCGAGCGTCGTGTCGTTATTCGACGGGCTTCATGCCCGTCTTGATGTGGGTTGATAAGGGAGGCACTCCCTTATGCGTCGTGAGCGGCGCTGTGAGCATAAGAGCTAAACAAATACAAATTAATTAATACCAGATTGCGTTCTCGCTCTCCATGGTTGACGCTGGCATTTCATACGGTGGTTATTTTTCAGAGATTGTAGAAAAAGCTTCTAGAGAGGGCTATACTATCCATTATTATGGGCTCGGCAGTTATAATGATCAAGAGTGTTCTTTTGTGCGTCTTGCCAGCCAAAAACAACCCGCCATCATCTTATCAGCAGGTTTTCATGGGGATGAAGTTGCCGGACCACTAACTTTCGTTGAGCATTTTAAGGAGATCGCAGACTACGCACTACAAAAAGACGTCGGACTTTGCATCTATCCCTGCGTGAATCCCTCAGGCTTCGACAGAAGAACAAGGTACAATGCTGCAAATGAATCTCCTAATAACGATTTTCTGCGCTATCTTCTGGCAAATGGCAATCTCACCGACGATCTGGGAGAATTGAATGAATTTCTTGCGTTCTATTGGTCATCGGATAGAGACTTACAAATCAAATTGCCATTAGAAACGCGTCTGCTCCATGAAGATCTCAAAAGATTGCCTCTTTCAAAAATAAGCGGCATAGTAGATCTCCACCAGGACACTTTCCGTCAGGATGTTGGAAGCTATGCTTATATTTTTAATCGGAAAGAAGAATATCTTGCCATTGCACAGCGTGTCGATAAGATAGTGCCTCTGTTGCGGAACACGAGAATTTCTTCAGGCTATAACATCCGCGTTGATTCGCAAGGCAGCATTCTCACAGGTGATTCCGTGAGCAACCGCGGACTCCTTTCAGATGATGCTGGTTTCATCTACCGTCATGATGGAACGCTGCAGGATATTCTCTATCGTCTTGGGGCACAGTACGCCGTTACCGTAGAAACAACAGGAGAAACAGATATCACCAAAGCAATGCAAGTAAATCTGCTTTGGGTCAAAGGCGTTATTGATTTAGTCGCCAAACAAAAATAGCCGGGCAATTGTCCTGGAACTTAGCTGTCTCTTTTACAAATACATTTTACAAATACATTCTACAGTATTGCACATATATAGTGTATATAGAAACGTTTATAATGGTAATATGCAACGCGAAAACGATGGAGTTTTCACAAATCAAAGACGATATTCCAAAAGCAGTGTATGAGGTTCTGGAAAATGGCGGAATCAGGACGCTTCGGCCCTGCCAGGAGAAGGCAATTGGTGCAGGTTTATTGCAAGGTAAGAATATCCTTGTATGCACACCAACGGCATCAGGAAAGACGCTTGTTGCAGAATTGGCTGCTCTGCACGCAATTCAGCATCAAAAAGGCAAAGCGGTCTATATTGTGCCACTGAAATCTCTTGCATCAGAAAAACATAAAGAGTTCAAGAAAAAATATGGACACCTGGCAAAGATAGCGCTCTCGATTGGAGATCTTGATGCCGCAGACCCTTACCTTCATACTTACGATCTCATCATCTGCACATCAGAAAAACTTGACTCCCTTATCAGACATTACACACCCTGGTTGAAGGAAGTGGCTTGCGTGATCGTCGATGAAATACATCTACTGAACGATGCATCGCGTGGACCTACGCTTGAAATCATTTTAACCATTCTCAAGAAGATTGTTCCCCGCGCACAGATTGTTGGCCTTTCCGCAACTATCGGTAATGAACACGAGCTTGCCCAGTGGCTTGGCGCAAATTTGGTGCACGATACGTGGAGACCGGTAGAATTGCATAAAGGAGTCTATTGCAAAGGGGAGATTGATTTCGTGAACGAGAGAAAAAGTTAACGAATGAAAAAACCAAAAGCAAATCTTAATCCATCTCATCTACTTCTGGACTGGCTGCTTGTACACCTTTGCCAAAGCTGCGATATCAGCTTCGCCGACTGTAACGCTGTAAACTGACGACAAATAACTTTCCAAGAACGATGAAACTTCTTCAAGGCTCTCGTTGGGATCAGAGAGCAAGGAAGATACGAGTGCTCTATCTTGCGGTGTGAGTGACGTTAGAGCGTTATAAGTTCTTTGTTCAAGCGAACCATATTTTAATGGGCCTTCTTGCGCGTCGGTCTGAACGTCGACTTTTTTCTGAGGAACATGATTGATTGTCTGGGTTCGTGACGGAGTTCCTGATGCAGCGGCTCGGATTCCTTTGCAGCTGCCGGCATACACCTGCGCGCCGGTCTTGTTATCTCCGGCTGAAGGTTCAGTGCTCATGACAACACGCCTGTCTTCACGCAGTTTTACGTGGTTGATACGTTGTACAAGTGTGAGGTTTTCAAGTCCTTTGGCTTCTTCAGAAGTTACTGTTGCACCAAATTTATCAGTCTCTCCTAATCCGCGGACATCGACATTCGCTGCGTTGTTGGCTTCGCACACTAATGAGGCGATAGTTTTTGCACGCTTTACCGAAAGCGCCTGGTTATAGCTTTCCTTTCCTTCCATGCTGGTGTAGCCATCGACATAGATGGTGCTGCTGCCTGTTTTGCTTACGAATTCGCTAACTCTGCGTTTGACTTCTTCTCGCGTGATTAGTTTTCCTTCTGTATCAACAAATGCTTCTGCTGAATTGTACGCGAAAAAAACATCGAGCGTTGGCCTTTCGTTCATATTTGGAGCATTAACGACAGGCGATGCAGGCCTTAGAACTGGCGTTGCAATGATCTTGTCGTCCAGGGTTTTGTTTGGTTGTGAGACCGCAGTTGCTTGTTGCATTATTGACGCCGTTGCATTCTGGACCGGCTGTGATGCTTGGCGAGAACCAGAATGACCATCAGCAATCATTCCAGCAACAATTCCAAATGAAGCAATGGTTACGGCTGTAAGTGCGTTGTAGAGCACTGATCGTGATCCTGATCTATTTCGTTGAGGCGCTGTCTCAACATGATGAATAGGAGTGTCTTGTAGTGCTCTGTCTATTGTAATAGCATCTCTGGCAATGATGGTTTCATCATCAGGAGGTAATAAGAGAGAATGATAATCGCGAGCCTCTTCTTCAGATAAGTATTCTTCTCTGAACTCAATTATTGGCTCCTCCTCTTCTCTCAAGGCAGGATCCACATCCACAGCGCCCACTCTTAACCTTCCATCGGCAACATTCGATTCCCCTTGGGATTCCCCTTGGCGGACGATGAATGTTGGACTGTCGCCAGTGTCAGTATCTGTGCCGAACAGCTGCGCGCTAACAGCTTCCGTTGAATTTGTCATGAATTCTGTGCTGAATCGCTGAGCGTATTCGTGTGAAGGAACATTTGCATCAGGTGCAACACCGAAAGCGGGCGCAAGCGTTGGGACTTTAGAAACGTACGGTCGCGACTCATCCGCGTCACTTTCCCTTATTCTGCGTGCTTCTTCTGCAACGCGCGCTTCTTCCATGCCGAAAATAAGACCAAAAGATCTTTCAACAGTATCATCTGCAACAGCGATTTTTTCTTGGGAAGAATCGCGTGTAGAAATGCATATTGCAGGAGTCCGTCCTAGTCCAACAACAATTTGTCGTCTGCGTAGTACTTCCGCGCCGGGAAATTCTCCAAGTCCCGCCAGCGTGGTTGACGCGCGCGATACAAGACCGTCTTCTTCAAGGCCAGCAATAGTTCTCCTGTGCAGGCCTATCTCGATGTCATCAGAAGCAGCGTATTGGTCGCGCATAGTAGATGAAAGCTCGCGACGTTGTTCGAAGTGTGCAGTCGGTTGAATGCTCGGGGAAGCATCTCCAGTTAATTTCTTGTAGACTCGTTCGTAAAATCTTTTGGAAGGCTGGAAATCCTGCAGGTAGATTGGATTGTCAAATTCTTTGACAAGCGCAGGACCTTCCTCAAGCGCATAAAAAATTCGGTCCACTTTGCTGTGCTCAGTCTCCACTCCTTGAGATTCGCGTTCCTTTGCAGTGTAATAATCTTCCACATTATTGATTTTGTTGCTAAGATCTTGACGTCGCAGATAGAGTTCTGTCTCCTTTCCAATAACATACTGTGAAAGTTTCAAATCTGGATTTTCAGTTCCGAGCGGAATTTGTATTGCGCCTTCAGGAAGTTCTGGAACTGTGATGTGTGCGTTTGGATCTTGCGCCTTCGCATCGATATATGCTTTCACGGCCTGAGAGAACTCCTCAAATTGCCGCGGAGTTGTTTCGTAAAAGAAATTTTCGAATGTTTCAGGATTAAAACGCCGAATAAGATTGATCTCAATGGGATATTGCGGCAGAGGGTTCATATATGTAATGCCGGGAATCGTTAATGCTGCGAGAAGTTCTCCATTTGAAAGGGTTACTTCGGGCATAGACTCGTGTGCCAAAGAAAAGACTTTTTCACTGTCGAGATCACCAATAATATCAATGGCTGCAAGGATCTCTGAAAGACGCTCCTCACTTGCTGAAATAGATACAAACTCTCTTACAGAGTGTCCATGTGCCTCCCGTTGCGAGGAAAGAGTTCCATCAGCTGATTCTGAAGAAAGTATCGGCGAAAGTATCCACGATGCGAGGTCTAAATGTGCATTTGGCACATCTGCATCAAAGTATCTATCGTAGACTTTTGAATCACTTCTTCGAGCTTTTTTTCCTTTTCTTGCCATGAAATCCCCTCAATGAATGTGCCCTCAATGTCTTATTACAAACATTTCCGACCAAGCTGAACTTGCTCTGGATCACTATGTGTGCAACGCGCTATTGTACCAACGCCATAAAGAGCCAAAACTACTCCAGATTGGTTCTTGAAGAAAATAAGGGGTATATAAACTTATTGGAAAGTT
>JACRKM010000003.1 GCA_016219765.1 Candidatus Woesearchaeota archaeon | reverse complement strand
GATCGACAACCCGGATGTCAGTATTTTCCTTCCTAATGGGCACATCGCTTCTCAGACGTATGGATATACGCATGCGCAGATTGCAAAAGAGACGCTTATGCTTGATGATCTTGATAGTGATGGTGGAACGTTTGTCCGTCGTGGAGATACTGTGTACTGGGTTGTAGGTCCTGGACTTGACATGGAACGTCGAGGCGACATTCTGGACCGTGTTGGCGTAGAGCAGGATGATAATGCCTTGCTGTTCCAGCCAGGAGTCAAAATTGTTGATGTAACAAAACTCCAGTTGCGGCCAGGAGATCTTATAGAATTTGGTAACACTGCTAATTACATTTTCAGGTTTGAAGCACGCGGGAATGTTCGAAAACTCAAAAAGATACAGCCCGAGATTGCCACAAAAAAAGAATCGACAGTGGTCACGACTGATGACGGGTACCATTTGATGCTTGATACCCATGCAAAAGTACAGCCACCGCAGTTCACAATCGTAACACTCATGCCGGATGGCAGCAAAGGTTATGAGAACGTGGCGAAGGGGGATGTACACTTAGAAAGAATTTCTGCCACGTCTAATGAAGTCTCCTTTGGACGCCACTCCGTTCTCAGCAATGTCACACTGGCAGACCCTCAACTAAGTGCAAAGCACGCAATCATCAACAGGGACACACTCGTTCTTACAGACAATGACAGTGAAACAGGGACGTTTGTGCTGCGCAAAAAGAAAGCATTCTGGGTAATCGGGCCGAAGTTTGATACAAAAGTAAAAGAAAAGATGCTGCGAGCGATGAATGCGAAGGAAGGTAAACTCTTATTTTCCAGCGGAACAGATATACTTGAATTGAGTCCTAAAGTCGTTCGAGAGCTCCAACTGCAGCCAGATGATCATGTTGAGTTTGGATACCACGGCAGTTACACGTTTCGTTTAGAAGCGCGCGGAAAGGCTCGAAAAATTACATCGCAAAAGCCTAAAGAAGCAGCCATCTAAAACGTTGAGAAACTACATGCACAGCATAAAACATGGATGCTACCATTTTTAGATAACAAAAAGTTTATATAGCAGGGAAACACAAAACTGCAAATCAGAGAGGTTTGGATAGTTTTTGGTTATTAACTGAGGTGACAGACATGCGTAGAGAGGGGTCAACTTTTTCTTATGACACACTGCGAAAGACAATACGTTTACTAGTACACTCAAAATCAGGAAAAGCAGGCTTGTCGATGTCCAAGGAAATAGACAGTGTTGAGAAACAGATCGCGAACGCAAAGAGCGTCGTACCTCTTGCAGGTCTGAAGGGTAGAAGCTTCGTCCTTGGTCTGAGCTTTGGCAGATTTTTCTTGAAACAGGATCTCAAACACATGATGAAAGCGGAAAAATTAGAGCATGCTGCACTAGATAAGCTTACCGAATCACTGCAGAAGCATGAAATCAGAGAGATCATGAAGAACGAAGAGCAGTTTGATAAGGAAGCTGTTGAGGGTTTTACTGATTCGTACAAAGTTCTGCTTACCGCGTACATGCTCTATGCGCGTGAGTGGGCGAAATTGCATGAATTTCTTGAAAAGACCCCTTCAGTAAAGAATGCTGATAGATTCAAGAAGTTCTTCTCGCAGTACATCGACCAGAATCTGGAAGTTCTCAAAAATCAGCAGAAGAATGTATTCGATCTGATGAACGAGATCAAGGGAAAAACGGGGATGGATCTCGGTCTTAAACTCAAATCTGCATTGAGCACCGAGTCAGGAGGCTTTCTCGATTATTACAATGACTGGACAAATGCAAGAGGAGCTTTCAAAGCAGAGCGTGCGCTCGAAAAATTAGAGAAGAAGGGAGTCTCTTCTCCTGAACAGCTGGAGGCGTTCACAAAGGCATTAGAGGAGGAAATGAAAGATGTTCAAGGTCTTGTGAAAAGTGTCTTCTCGGATTGGAGATCGCAGGCAAAAAACCTCGTCCAGAACAAGAAAATCATGCAACAGGCAAGAGAAGCTCACGAAGTTCCGGGCGCCTGGGAAAGCGAAGAGGAGAAACATAACGTGATGATTGTGGAACTCGCATTCACATTTTTGCATAGCTTGCACATTCTGCAGGACCAATTGTTCAAGACCGTGCAAGGGGAAAAGTAAGCAAGTATGCTGTTAAATGTCTCATCTTGAAAAGGAGGTGTAGTTTCCCATGATGGAAGCAAAGGATTTTGCGAGTGGATTTGTCGGTTTAGTGATATTCGCGCTGGGTCTTTTGCCGCTTCTCAACCGCCTTGGCGTCGGGCCTGAATGGATGGCTATCAAATTCCTGCCGCTCACCATCGTATCGTGGATCGTGGCAGTGGCCGCTCTGTATCTGGTCATCAACTCAATCATTGAGCTGACAAACAGCAACGCCATCGGTTGGATTTCCGTCATTGTCGCGTTTGTCGCGCTCGCGATCGGCTTGCTTCCAATTCTTGGAGGTTTCGGCATAGGTCCGGACTTTTTCAACCTTGAGTTCCTTAAAGGCTTTGGTCAAATCCTTTACAACGTTATATTCATTGCCGAAGGCCTCTTCCTAATGGTTGCGATGTTTGCGATGGAGATGTAACTCAGCTTATTTGCGTTTCTTTCATTTTTTATTCCGGCGTTTGATTAAATGTTTAAAAAAGTATATCGTGACCGCGCATGGGATTAAGTTTTCACATCTTCAGAAAATATCGTGGCGGGCTTCTTAGCGGCAATCCGTCTATTGAAATTACCCGCGCAGTTGTTGAATTGTACGAACTGTATCGTGACCTTCTGGCGTTGAATAACAAGCGCAAGTCCGACGTCGAAGCTTTACAGAAGACGCTGATGCAGCTGCAGAAGGTCGACCCGAGCAAGAAGCGGGACCTGATTCGTGTCCAGAAAAAAGTGATGCTAAAGACGCAAGACGATTTTTACCGCTCTCTTGCGAACGTTGAGAAGATGATGAGAGACCTCTCAACTATTACCTACGCTGACCAGAGGTTGATTTTTCGCGAAGTGAATTTCATCAACCATTTACTTACACTGGTTTATCGATTGCACATTCATCACGAGCAAAAACAGCAGGCTAACAATTTTCTACAAAATATGTTGCGCGAGTTTGTGAAGCTGCAATATCATTATTGGGTTGTCGCGAAGGCGCAGTCGCGGGGATTTACGAAGCTCGAAGAGCTCAGTATTTTGGGCACGCGCAGCCAGAAGCGGCATCTGAAGCTGCAGGCTATCGAAGCGCGGCAATTGCACGATATCGTTGACAAATTAGTGGTGGAGCTTGACACCATTCAGGATCAGCAAAAGTTGATGGAGCATCTGGGAAAACTGTTCGAGTACCTGCGCATCGAATTTGATGACTTATATCACATAATGCACGAGTCAAAAGTGCTAATCAGAACTACGCAGAATCTCTTCAAACAAATCTGTCATGAAGCGCGCGCTGCGAAACTATCGCGCGTCGAATCAAAAGCGCGCGATGTTGAAAAAATTTTCAATAAACTTCTCCACAAGATTCAGCAGCAGGCGTTGCGCGAGTATAACGACATTCGAATCATGCAGGAGCAGAGAACCGCTGCTTAGGCATCTTAGAGTTTTTCTTTCTTAAGCAGCATATAGCTTAGCGGGTGCTTGTTTCAGCAAGAAAGTTCAACACAACTCGGCTCTGTAGAAAATAGTACCGGCACGCTCACCACCACCGCCTTTCCGCGAGAGATGGACAATTGCTCGTTCAGACCGACAAGGGGGGATGTCCCACAGCGGCCATCGATCCGCTGGCACTCGAACTCCAGTCCGATGTCCGCTGCGCTCCAATCGGACGACGAACAGTGAGTAGTATTGAGCGAAGCGAAATACTACGAGGTGGGTTGATAAGGGAGGCACTCCCTTATGGGGAAGTCGGTCCTCCATGCGCGCAGACGTATCACGAGCTTGGCGTGGTGGTGAGCGAGCAAGGCATCGAGCCTTGCGGTGCTGGCACAGCACGACTTTCTAGAGAGTCACACGACTCCTAATGTCAATTAGTAATGACGACGGATGAATACCAAAGGTTTATATACTATTATTTATATAATTTTGACAAGAATAACAGTCGAAAAAAGAGGTGCGCGTGTGAAGATTATTCTGACAAAGAAGCCGAAAAATCCAATCATCATCGAAGGCTTCCCTGGATTTGGTCTTGTTGGCACAATTACTACAGAGTATCTAATCAATACCCTCAATGCAAAAAAGATTGGTCTTATCTATACTGATGAGATTCAGCCTATGGTCGCAATACATGAAGGGAAGATTGTTTCGCCGATCGGAATTTATCATGATGAGAAAACGAATCTGGTGATTCTTCACATCATGACGAACGTGAAGGGCATCGAGTGGGAAATGGGTGATTTCTTGCTTCAGCTAACCCAGGAGCTAAAGGCAACAGAATTGATTTCCATTGAAGGTGTTGGAACGCCGGTACCGACCGAAGAAACCAAGGCGTATCATTACTCAAATTCCGGCGATAGACATAAGAAGTTTCTTGCAGCGAAGATTCCTCTCTTGCAAGAAGGCATAATTCTTGGAGTGACCGCGACATTGCTATTGCAGGCGAAGGAGTTAGACATATCATGCATTTTTGTCGAGACCCACAGCAGTCTGCCCGACAGCAAAGCTGCAGCAAAAGCAATTGAAGTTCTTGACAAGTATCTCGACCTGAAGATAGATTACAAACCCTTGCTTGAGGAAGCAGAGAAATTTGAGAAGAAAATCCGCGCCATCATGGAGCAGGGCGAGATGGCGAAAGTGCAGCAGGAGAAAAAGGAATTAAGTTATGTTGGGTGATGATTTCTTTCTTACAACGTCCGCAGCTCAAAAACATCGCGCTCTGCATCGATCGTCCGTTGACTTTCAAGTTCCTGCACTCGTGT
>JACRKM010000044.1 GCA_016219765.1 Candidatus Woesearchaeota archaeon | reverse complement strand
CAAGGGAACAGACATGACAGAGCTCATGACGGATTGCGCGCAGTGGATAGAGACCGGCGGCCTGATCGCGTGTGAGGATGAGAAGAAAAGCAATTCGTGCGCGTATGTAAATGAAGCCCTTGCACGAATCTTGAACGAGACGCTTGTACAGTGGAAAGTAAGGTATTATATCTCTGCGAGCACCAGCAAGAATCCCAATGACCCCAAGGTGTTTGAGTTTAGTAATCTTAAATGTACGGATAAGCAGCCGGGAAATTTGGAGTTGTTTTTTTTGCCGACCGATCGCGGTGTGATGACTGTAAAGATATTTATTTGTAGTTAGTTATTTATGGTTAAATGAAGTAAAAAATAGAAAATACAAAAATAGAATAAACAGGAGGAATCACCATGTATAATCAAAAAGGGTTGTGCACAAAAACTTCGCCAGAGACTTTTGTGCTGGGTTCAAAAGCTCGTCCTTCAGGGCGAAGTTTTTGGCATGCTAAAAATGCGGCATTTGCAGACCCGCATGAAACTCCGGCTTTTAAGTCGGGGTTGTGTGCCCGCGCCGCATTTTTATCATTTAGGAAGGCCCAGTCATCAACGCTGAGCCCGACCGTGGTTATTGTAGTCACCGTGGTGTTCATTATTCTGTTATTGGTGATTGTTGGTGTGTACGTGATCCCACGGGTGCTGAACCCGTCAGGGTAAGCAAGTATCGGTAGGCCAGTATCGGTCGGTGAGTGTCAGAAGAGCGAGCATTAAAACAGAGGTCTTATGGAAAGTTTTGCAAAGAACAGGAAGGCGCAGGGTTTTTCTCCTGTTAAGACTCTCATCTTGTGCCTTGTTGCTGGAATTCTTTTGATCATCGTCGGCTACAAGATCGTGCAAACAAGTGATGCGGTGAGTAATCATGAAAAGTGCCGTTTGAGCATCTTTGCAGCGACGAAAGTGGCGCAGTTCTCCAAAGGTGCAGTAGACTTAAATCTCGAGTGCCCTCCCGATCAGGTTACAATTAAGAAAAGCAGCGCCGTATCAGGCGGCCAGGTCCAGAAAGATAAGATTAAGGATCTCCTGCTGCAGGAGATGTTTGATTGTTACCGTAAGACGGGTTCTGGGAAGATGGATCCTTTCAGAGGCGGTGCTTTTGATCAGGATGACACATATTGCCTTACCTGTGCGAACATCAGGTTTGATAAAAAATTAGTGGAGCTTGCAAACCAGCAGGGTGCGGCTGTAACCGGTCTTCCTTATTATATGGAGACGCGAAAAATCCCTGGGCAGAAAGTTACATTGTTTCAGGCCACGCGCGGCGGAAGCAATCCTTCTGATCAGGAGGTTAATACATTAAAGCAGCAAGAGAAGGATCCTCGATCGGCTATTTACATGGATCAGGATTACGTGGCTGTGTGGCGTTTTGAAAAGTACGAAGAAGGGGTGGTTGGAAAAGCTATTTCATTTGCCGCGTATGTTGGGGTCGGCAGTGCGATCATAATGGGAGCGCCTCTTGTTGCTCTCACAAATCCACATGTTCTCATTTATTTATATCGTGAAGCGACTGGCGGCATCGGCCCCCAGGGAAAGACCGAAGACGCAAACGCACTTGGGATTTTAGTGAGGCGAATACCTTCAGGTGACAATCAGATTGATGAGCAAGTGTGGCTGCTTCCTGAAGAGCGCTTAAGCGGGAAAGCTCCCGGGTCAGAAAAGGATTTCTGTACAATACTTTTAAACTAGAGGCGATGGTCGTGTCTTCACAAGAACCTTCCCGGCAGCTCGGTCGCAAAGCAGCACTCGAAATGAAGTATTTAGTTGCCATCATCCTTATTACAGTCATTTTGATCCTTCTCATTGCAATCGTGTACACGATGCACAAGACAACCGAGCGCGCAACGTATAAGCAGGCGTGCAAGGCATCGGTATCGGCTCGCGCAAAACTAACTAAATTATCGTCGTATGGAAACGCTCAATTGCCTGGAGGAGCCACGGTTGGGGCGGCTGCTGATAAGGCAAGCATTGAATGCCCTACACAGTACATCACGATTGCCGAAAAGTCTGATTCCAAAATAAAGGAGAAATTCGCTAATCTTATTGCAGATTGTTGGGATAATTATGGAGCAGGAAATCTCATTCTTTTTTCAGCACATGATTTGCGTTTTTGTTCAATTTGCAGCGTGGTACAGTTCAAGCATCAGGGCCCGCCGCTTGCAGGGCTCTCGAGTTATATGGCATCAAACAAGGTTCCTCGCGGCATCGATCCTAATCATCGTACATACCGCGAATTCTTGACAGGACAAAAGGCCACGCCGCAGGAGCTTAACGCGCTTGCCAGTCAGGCAAGTCCGGCAGACAAGATAGATACGACGAAACGGTACGCAATTGTCTACACGTTTTTTGATGAGAGTAAGACGCATCAATTGATTCGGGAGAACCCAACAACGGCAGGAATTGTTGCAGGAGCTTACGCGGCAACATCGCAACCGTTGGTGTTCCTGATTCCAGGAGGTCCGGCAGTTGTTGGATTTTTGGTAGGATCTTCGGTTAAGAAAGCTGCTAGTGAAATGCAGGCGCCAGTCGCCGCATCTCAAGCGGTCGCAACTACGCAAGCAGGCACCGGTCTCCCTTATGATGCCAACGTTTTGGTCTTTGAGTATTCAGCTCCTGCACTTGCACAGATTGGCTGTGGAGAACTGCCTGTCTCGCAGCTTGACAAGCGTTTTAGGTGATAAGCTATCCCGTGCCATTTTTCTTGCGAATTCATCTTCTCTTGTGGTGAGTTACAAGATTTAAAACCATGAAGATGAGAATTCCTGACAATAAGATAAACACTCCCGTTAACAATAGCACGTACTCTTTTGAGTTTGTGAAAGATGCTGTTTTTTCTTTTGCTGCGCGCGCTATTGTTGAGGAGGTTTTTGTTGCGGATTGTACTGGAAGTATTGGTGTTTATTTTGTAAATCTATACCTGACGAGATTATTTCTTTTAGATAAATCTATGAGTTTCTTTTTCCAATAGTCTATCTTTTTATCAATAACCTTATTTACGTCCATTTAATGATCTCTCCTCGGGCATATTTATCCCCTCTCAATTAATGCCTTCTGAAATTCTTTTCTAACTTCATTTATTTTTTTCTCATTGAGTTTAAGTAAGATTGACTTGCATTTTACTAAAAACTCAGGAGCATTCTTTACCATTTTATTATATTGTTCATCTGGAACTGTTCTGTCAATGTAATATTGAGAATCTATCCTTGCTTTCAAAGAATCTTCTGTTAAATCAAGATCTTCTTCGCTAAAAAATTCTCTGAGAAATCTCTTTGCGAACGCTATTGTGCAAGAATGAATTTCACATTTTATGCCTATTTTTGTCAAAACTGAGTAAAGTGAAAAATAGAGAGTATAATATGCGGTTGAGATTTTCCAATCTTTTATTACATTTACCCCCATTGATTCTAAGGCTTCTTCAGCTTTCTTGATATATGCTTCTGCGAGATTTGAATTTGGTTCAATTAAACTCAAGCCTCCTCTCTTTCCCGCACACCATTTTATCTTATCTATATTTCCTCACCTTTTGAATAAATAGTTCCGTATTTTTAAAAACTATGTGGTTCTTTAATACTTCTTTTATTAGGATATCTTGGTTTACATTCTTCTCAAATGTTTTTAATGGATAACACTTTATGCTTATTTCAATCCTTAAATTTCTTGAAACTTTCTTGGTTTCTTCTTTTTCATAGTCTCCAACTACAAAAATGTCTAAATCAGAGTCTTTGTTAGATATCCCTTTTGCATAACTTCCAAAAATAATACCAATTCCATTAATAAATGGGCTTATTTTTTCTATAACCTCTTTCACTAGAAGATTTTTCTCCATAAATGCAATTGACTTGTATTGCTCGACAAATGTAAGATATCTATTACTTAATTCGTTTATTTTTAACTTATAAGACTTGATTTTACCCCTTACTTTTGATTCTATGATTCCTTTATTTTCTAAATCTTCAAGAATTAGCTGTGCTGTTCGTGGGCTTATTTTAAGCAATTTCTCAACTTCTCTTATATAATATTCCCTATCAAATCCATTTGTAAATAAAGAAATGATTTGTAAGCCATTTTCCGTTATGTTTATTTTATTATACATATGTATTATTTAGAATACAACCACTATTTAAATCTTCCGCCCCTTAGTCGTATCGTTTCGTGACGCCCCCTTCCCGTTTTTAGAGTGAGCGTAGCGAGCTGAGGGTTTAAACCACCTGCCCGTTAGGGCGTGAGATGAGGCTTTCCACGTCGTATAATCAGCAATATTTATTAACAAAAGCAGCACAGTAGTTGGAATGCGTCATTCAAAAAAAGGGATGGAGATCAGTACGCTCGGTAAGCTTGTTTTGATTATCTTTATTCTTTTGATTTTGCTCATCGGGATTTACAAGCTTTTAGGCCCGAAGTTTGCTGTGCTCTGGGAGAAAATTTCATCAGTGCTGACAGGCGGGTAACCGGCAGGCACTAATAGTGCTGGCAAAGTGCTGACAAAAGATGGTGCTGGCAAAGGCGGTTAATGGTTGATCGTGTATGGAATGGTCGATACAAAAGGTTCTTACGCTTCTTCTTGTGGGAGCAGTTGTTGGGCTTCTGATGTGGAAGGGTGGCGGGCAGATCATGAAGTCTTTTGACATTGCCGGTAAGCTGGGGCTTACTGTCCGCTGTGAGGATACAGGTCTAACGACGGACTATTACAAAAAGGAAATTGAAGCGATGGCGGATCAAAGCAGGCGAAACGATCCTGGCGGAGGGGTCGAGCTCTACAAACAATATAATCTCTGCAAAAAGCAAAATATTTTCGCAGCGACTGATGTGGCCCGTGATGAGAAGGCAATCATAAATGCGGCGAAAGCCTCCTATTTGAATTACGCTAATGAGCTTTGTGTTGAAGGACTTGTTGACAAGCTTAAAGTTCATTATGAGGATTACTACGCACAGTTCGGTGAGCGTTTGAAGCAGCAAGGAACGACTGGCGAGTCTGGTTTCATCCGTTGTTGCATGTGTCCTGACCGTGATTTCCGGCAGACATGCTCCCAAGGGGCGCAGGCAAACGCGTGTCCTGTGCAAGCGTAAGAATTGAGACGCTAAACAAATACGAAATCTTTATATACCGCTGTTGCCCTTATCCACTCAAAAGGCTGAATAAAGCCACTCTGTGGCTCGAATGCTTTGTGTTTCATCAGAGGTGACCATTATGGATGTTGTACAACAAAAAAAGGCCCAGGGGATGAGCCTGAATATTATTATTATTGCCGCGATAGGGTTGCTTGTTCTTGTAATCTTGGCCGTAATCTTTATTGGCCGTATCGGTACTACGACAAAAGCAGTTGATGCATGTAAAGGAACATGTGTTGATTCTTCTGACGACTGTGCCGGGCAGTATAAGAAGACTACGAACGATCCATGTTTCGGCCCTGATAATAAGCCAACCAATCAAGTGTGCTGTATTACTGTTGCGTAAACCTTGACAAGGTGTTATGCAATGATTCTTTCTTTTTTTTCTAGTTCCCGTAAAGGTCAGGGAATGTCGATGAATGTTATCGTGGTCGCAGTCATTGCATTAATCATCATGGTTGTTCTTGCAGTTGTTTTTGGCTCAAGGTTCAAGCTTTTCGGAGCAGCGACTGTCTCGTGCGCAACTAAAGGCGGGCAGTGTCAGGAGAAGTGTGGTGAAGATGATTTGATCCATCGCGGTACGAATTGTGAAAAAGACTTCCCCAACAAGCCACTGTGCTGTGTTCCTTTTGGCAGCGCGACGGTAAAGAAATAACAAATCAACGGATAACAAAAGAATCAACAGATAACCGGATACAACAAGATAATAGTTTATAATGGTTTACAAGATAATGGCTTAGTAGAGAAGGCGAATGATGAGGCTGTTTCACGATCACAAGCGCGCAGTCGAGATGTCTGTGACGCTGGTTGCTGTCGTTGTTATTGTCCTCATTGTGCTTGTCGTATTGATATTCATCATTGGAAAAAGCGGTAAAACGCTTGCTGGAGGCACGAGCTGCGAAGCTCAAGGCGGACAGTGCCTTGCAAAACAGGAAGGCCAGCCGCCTCCTGACTGCGGGTTGGGAAAGCGCCCGACGCTTTTTTCATGTAAGACGCAGGAAAACAAGGAAGGCGTCTGTTGCGTTAATGAATGATTGACAAGTTTCACGGACAGTTTCGAGAGGCCGATGCATGATATCGAAATCTTTGATTCATAAAAAAGCCCAAGGGATGAGTTTGAACGTCGTGATTATCGCTGTGATCGCGCTCATCGTTCTTGTTGTGCTTGCGATAATCTTTGCTGGAAAAGTGAAGTTTTTTGGTGGTCAAACACAGTCGACGGCAGCACAGTATACTGGCCAGAAATGTCAGATTCCTGGCGTGAATGCTGAGTGTTCCTCTGATCCTGCCGACTGTCAAAAAAAGGGCGGATCGTTCGATTCACGGCAATTTGAGGACTGTTCAGGAACTGGCTGTTGTAATTTTTAATCACTTCAACATTTTAATAACTTGAAAAGAGGCACCACAGTGTTTAATAGACGAGGAGTTTCTACACCGGTAAAGGTACTCATGGCAGTCTTGGTACTTGGCGCACTCGCGGCCGTGCTCTTGTGGGGTGTTGTATACAAGGGTGTTGGAAAGGGAACAGGACAATTAGGCCGGACGCTTGCATGTAATAGCAATGTACAGAAGTGCGCATGCCTTTTTGAAGAAAATGTTTGCCCAACAGATGCACAATTGTCGATGCAGTACTCGGAAGATTGTCCCAACGAAGCGGATCCCGCGATAGCTGGAGGGTGTGTTCAGAATTTTGATAAATTAGTGGATGCTGCGCGAAAGGGCGCGGACGTGTATAAAAAAACAGATCCGGATGCTGCAAAGAAGTTTTTTGGAACTTGCTGCCTTGGCAGCTGGAAGGACCATCCATCTCTGCGCAGGAAATAGTTATTTTGTATTTGTCATTTTTGATAACAACATGATCTCTCGTCGATATGTAGCAAAGAAAGCCCAGATTTCAATGGGCGTTAAGCCCATCATTGGCGGAATTCTTGCATTTATGGTGATCGTTGCCACCATCGGCTTGTTCATGGGATTGATGCGGATTTTTTCTCCAAAAGCAAACGAAGGAACGGTGAAGGGTTTTAGCAATATTGTCGAAGGAGCAGAGGCGCTTTATAGTGCGAAGAATACCGGGAGTGAAGAGGTAAACAGCTGTTACATTCTCAATGCGTATACTGAACCAAACTTCGCGATTGTGGGTTTTAATGAGGATGGTGTGAAGTCGCTCACTGAAAACAAGGTGTGCAAGCATGGCGGTTTCTGTATCGAAGAGCATTGTGGTGCGATCGACGACGATGTCGATAAACCCGTGAAGTGTGGTTCTGGCCCTTGCGTTTGTTTGTGTGATGCCGGAAAGCTTGGTGATCTTGATGGGGAAGATTGCGATAAAGGGAATGCGAAGTGTTCAAAGCTTCGTGTGACAGGCTTGAGCCAGTTCTCGCTGTTGAGTACGGTGACAGGAACGCCAAAGGCTGATCTTGTAATGTATGGCGAATCGTGCATTGTTGGTTCTGCCCTGAAAGTTCGTCCTGGTATTGTTCTGCGGAAGAACGGAAATCTTCTGGAAGTGATTGAATCGAGCGATGCAGAATACGTAAAAAAGTTTCCTGGAGCGGTTCCTTGCCGTGATCTTGCGCGTAAGTTTAAAGAACCGCCAAAACCAAAGTCAGAAGCTCCCCCACAAACGGTCCCGCTTCAGCAAGGCCCATCTCTTGATCAGCAACTTACAAAGGCTGGTGCCGAGCAGAAAGTCACCTCAAAACCAGTAGGATAAATTATCACTATCATTTGATGATAACTGGCGTTATTCTTTGCTGCTCTTTGCTGCCGAAAACCTCAACAAGTTTATAAACCCCGCTCGTTTCTATTCGTCGAGAAAAAGCAGGTGTTCTTGGTGAAAAAAAGAGGGGCGCATAGCGACAAATTCGGGAAGCACGCGAGCATGTTGCACGAATCATTGTTCTTCCTGTTTCAGATGGTGCTCGTCCTGTTCGTTTTCATTGCGCTCTTGCAGTTCGTGAACAATGTAGCAACAGACGTCGGGTTTAACAAGCGTTATACATCCATCGATCTTGGTTTGATGGTGACTGCGTTAAGCGCTTCTCCGGGAACAATTAAGCAGTCGTATTCTTCTATTCATTTTCCCGTCCCTTTCGAAGCGGATTTTGCCGGTTCGATTGTTTCTGTTGGCGAAGTCGACAAACCGCTCAAAAGCGCGTACTGGTTCCTAGCGGATTTGAATATGGATATTGTTGCATTTCAATTGCGTTCAGGCTTGCTCAAGCAGGACAAGACGGTGACAAAATTGCAAGAACTTGTGAGTGGAGAACAAAAAGAAATCCATCTCATCGATGCAACATTCTATAAGTCTCCTGGAAGGCTTAAGTCTGATGAAATGAAGGTGAATCCAGTGCAATTATCATGCCCGTCATTCAACACGACTGATGTGTTTTGGGATCAGCAAAAGAAAGTGCTGATTGCTAAAATTTTCGCTTCGAAAGCGCAGTTTGCAGATGGGAATCTTCCGTTGAATCGCATTGCACAGATACTGTCAGCACAAAGCACTGCGATTTTGGTGAACGTTCAGACAAAAGCGGCACCAGCCCAAGAGTCGCAAGCACAATCTCAACCTGCCGGATCAGCCTTATCGTCAAGTTCAAAGCCAGTTTACACGCAGCAAGAAGAGAGTGCGCAGATCATTGCAGCTCAAGAAACTCAAACAGCACCGCTTATTCCTTCAGCAGACGAGTTCGCGCAGGCTGACATGATTATCGTGCTTGGAACAACCGCTTCTGCTGATGCAGCAGGTGCGCTAAGAGCATATATTCCTGCAGCACAAGTGAATTCTATGAAGAGCAGAAAGCTGGCTTGCCTCATCATCAATAAATTACTGACCCCCGCAACGGAAGTTTCGTTTGTGCAGGTCCTTCCCGTGTTTAAGCAGCAGGCGGATAAGAAAAGTCCATTGCAGGCATTGTTTGCGGTTTCCGACGAACAAAAGCCCATCATTTTTCTTGATCTCGGCTCCTTTGCGGCAAATGAAATAAATGTCGAGAACGCCGCGTACGCGATCTTCAACGGGGTCCATCGCTACTATGATTCAAACAAGAGCATTCTGTTGACCGCCCCGCCGATCGTGATAGGAGGGCTGGCTGCGGCAGCACAGACTGCACCTAAAGCAGGCATTGGGCCGACCGTCCCTGCAGGCCTTGCGGCCGGCGCTAGCGAGCTTCATGCTGGTGCCGAAGGGATCTACACGCTTGCTATGAAGGGAGGCGATCCGTACATTCGTGCGTTTATGCGTGCAATAACTGTTGGTGAGGGGACGAAAGCACCGACTAAAAAGTGTCCTGATCCGTATCGTATTATTGTTGGTGGTGGCTGCTTTGAAGGAACAAGTCATCCAAATCAGGTTGTGAAGTTGACTGCGTCGCTTTCGTCAAGTGCTGCTGGCAGGTATCAATTCTTGTCAAGCACTTGGAAGAACTGGGCAAATCAGTACGGTGTGCCGCTTGATCAATTCACGCCTGAAAATCAGGACAAGGTAGTGTATAAGGAATTAGAGCGCCTTGGTGTTGGGAAGATGCTTGCAGAAAATAATCTTGATGCTGCGCTTAAGAGAACTAATGGGATCTGGGCGTCTCTTCCAGGATCAAAGTATGGCCAGCGCACAGAAAAGCGCGATGATTTTGAGCGGTTCTATAACGCGCTGCTTGCAGAAGAGAAGGGACAGGCCAGTGGAGCAGGGTCTACGCCACCAGCATCGCCAGGACTTATTGCAAGCAATCCTCCGGCAGCAGCGACAGCATCAACATGATAAACAAATACAAAAATAACATAATAAAAGATTCAAGAATAATCTACTAGAGTGGTAATTGTGGACATAAGGAAAACAGCCTTGCGAAGAAAAAGAGCATTAATGTCTTTTAACATGATTGCAATGATCCCACGCATTCTTTTTCTTGTCGTTGTACTAATGTCGTGCGTTATATTGATCCGTTTCTTTATCATCAATGAGTTCGATACTCGCGAGCTTCAGACAGACCTGCTCGTGAACGGCTTATTGTACAGTGCAGGCGGTGTCGGATGGTATGACGCCGAGACGGGCAGAACATTTCCGGAAGTAATCGATCTGCAGCAGTTTAGCGATCGCGATTTTGATCATGCGTTGTTTTTCCCTGGCAACAATTTCATTACAGCAAAGATCGAAGTGGCCAGCTATGATTTTACAGCACTCGGCACAGGATATTATAATCGTAAGTGGTATCAGAATTGGGAGCCGCTTGTTACGCTCAACATTCCAGGGCTCGGCGGAATTGTAAAGACCGAACGGCAGTACCCAATAATTGTTCGGCAGCCCACAGGAGAATTTCGCAATGGGTTTGTAATGTTTACGGTATTACAGCCAAAGTGACTGCATTAAGAAGTGTGATTTTCATCATGGAAAAAAGGTCTCTGAAGAAAGAGTTTCAGGAAGCGCAAGGGAAACAGCAAGGCCGGATAGGTCCGATGTTAGTGTTACGTCCATTCTCTGAGAAACACCGTGATAAATATTCTCGGTCAAACTCTCTGTCAAAGAAGGGATTTATCACAGACGTTGTTGTTGACTTCTATGCATATATCGTGTTCGTGCTCGTCATTATTATTTTCGCCGTCATCTTTAAGCTTGGCGCTGATGCAAAAAAGCAGCGTTTGCAGGACGTGCAGGGAGTCAATGACGGAAATTTCATGATGCAAGTGCTTTTACGGCAGCAGATCGATGCCGGAAGTCAGAAGCTGACGTATGCAGACTTGCTGGTCCTGTACGATAATAACCAGTCAAAGGCGCTCGCGCTGAAAGAAAAGCAAAGTGCTGCAACAGCCAAGGCTCTCCCGTATGCTGCAGCAGTAACTGCTGCAGCGGCTCCACTCGCTCTCCCAATTGTGGCGCCCGCAATGATCGGTAGTTCAATCTTGTTTGGTGAAGAGAATGTGTATTACAAAAACATTGACACTCTTACTACTGATTTCTTAAAGATCAATGTTGATACGAATCCGCGATATGAGGATAAGTGTTATTACTTGATTATCCGTGGTACATCCTTTATGTACAGTAAAGTGAGTGATCGCTGTTCTGGTGATTACGGCCGCGATGAATTGTTTGAGCATCTAAAGGAAGCATCGATTCCATTTGGAAAGCAGGGCGCGGCTGGTGCGGGCGTAGTAAGCGGTGTAGGAACTGTGGCCGGCACATTGTCGGGCGCCACGCTGGGCGCAGCAGCCTATGGCCTCGTGCTCGGCCCTGGTGCGCTTGTCGGGGGCGCGGTTCTCGGGTATGCTCTTAGTGGTTTTGAGATCAACTTATGCAAGATTCCTCAATCATCCTACTTGACATATCTTCCAAATCTTGATCCGCGCGCAGACAACATCGTTGTGCTTTTCATGCTCGATGTCCCGCGTCTTGCGAAGATTTTTCCTGGAGATGGAAAGCCGTGCGAGCAGTTGGCGCAGCAAGCTCCATCGCCGCAACAACCACAACAACAGAAGGGGATCGTTGCATGAAAGATCGTTGTATGAGAAAATCATGGCGAAAGATAACGCAACGATCGCCGTTGCGCTCAAAGAAAGGGCTGCTCTTCAACATCCTGCTCGTGATCTTTACAATCGTTATTCTCACTACGGCATTTGTGCGCTTGTCCGCAAAGAAGTGCATGGATCTTTCGTCACAAACGTGCCTTGAGAAGGTGCTTGGGAGGGATCCTATCGAAGTAATGCTGAAAGTACAGGATGGAAGCAAGGCGATGATTTATCTCGATGTCGCGGCACGCTTTGCGCTCTATCAGGCGCTCTTTGATCTGCAGGCGAAAGGAGGTCTTGTAAGTACTGGCGATTGCGGAACGTATTTTGATTTTGCAGTGTGGAAGAACGCGAAAGGAATATTTTGCATTCCGGAGCAAAAGGATACTGAACAGGCACTTCAGCAATACGCTGCTTCAAACATTATTGCTCGCCTCTACAAGTACCCGTACGCTGATTTCATTAACGGGATACCGTCGGAATTTGTAGGGCTCGCCCAGACACCCGGAGTTTTGCCGCCGCCAGGTCTACCGCAAGCGACAGGCGCTGGGTCGCATCGTTGCCCTGCAGCGGCTCAAGAGTATGTAAAGGAATTCACGTACACTTCAACAGAACATCCCGACTGGTTTCCGCCGAACGGCGTGAGTGTAATTATCCCGGCGGAAGGGAATTGCCCGGGGCCTTTGCCGATGATTGTGTACTTTCATGGATGCCATAAGGGCACCATATCGTCAGGCGTAAAGAGTGCTGAAGATGCGTTGAACACGATGAGAGGTTTAGTGAAGGAGGGAAAGGCTGACCCGGTAGTTATCGTGATTCCAACTCAAAAAAAGGGGCAGGGCTGGGCTGACGCCCCGGATGGAGTCTGTGGTCCGGCATTGTGGAGTTCTGCATTTGATATTAAGTCAGTGGTGGATCAAGCGCAACAAAACCTTCCGCAAGGCGTTACAATAAGCTCGTTAAGCTTTGTAGGACACAGTGGTGGCGGCTGTAATCTGGAAGGCAGTCTTCACAGGGCTGCAGAGCTATATCCGAATGCGTACGCGGTTGGTGTATTTGATGCATGCTCTGGAGACTTGTACGGTCAGTCATTTCAGAAAAAATTGAGTCCGCAGACGAAAATTCTGATTACGTATGCGGTGATGGGCAAGGATCGTGGCGTTGAGAATAAGATTTTGGGCATCTCGAAAACCGTCGCGTGCCCAATGACTGAAACTGTTGCAGTGCATGGAGAACTTTCAACGTGCTTATCAAATAAAGAAGGTGCACGTTTCGGCTACGATTTGAAGATTGCCGATCATCATGCTTCGGTTGCAGTTGGGTTTGAGCATATGCTTAAACAGTTTTTTTCGGTCGCTGGAACAACCGAAGAAATAGAAGAAAAAATAGGGGAGAAAGAAGAGCATTCGATTGCTTGATGAATGCAGTATACGAAAAACTTGTATTTGTTTAGCTAATCACCATCACGGCGCCGCCACCGACCTGCGAGCTGGCAAGGAGCGGATACGATTCCACAGCTCTTGGAAAACACAGTCCGCTTTCACATACATACGAGTTG
>JACRKM010000043.1 GCA_016219765.1 Candidatus Woesearchaeota archaeon | reverse complement strand
CACGACGAAAATTGCTGCGTCGCGACTCATTTTCAACAAAACCAGAAACAGACGAACATATCAGACTAGCTTTATAGACCGTATAAACGAAGAAAAAGTAGCACCCCACAACATTTTATGATAACTTGCAAACAAGCCGGTCAAAATCCATCCGCAATTAACTTGCTCCAATAACGATAATGCGATCGAATAAAATCCTGTCCAAATGTTTATTAAATGGCTGCTTGTTGGGGTTTACGTGACTTATTTACGTAACTTTGAGTGATGCTATATGACAGAGCCTAAGCGCGACGCGGCAGAAACCAGAATACGCTGCCTTGAAGAGCGAACGATTTCTTTGCCGACCTATATTATCGGGCCGCTGCATGTCCGCGGCCAATGTGCATCTGGAGAATATAAGATTCCTCTCGCAACAGCCGAAGTCCCTCTCATTCCTTCCACAGCTCGTGGAATAAAGATTGCAAACTTGTGCGGTGGAGTTGAAACGATTGTCGAAAAGGACGAGATGACGCGTGCTCCTCTTTTTTCAACTACCAGCTGTGCAAAGGCGGAAGAGTTGTGCCAATATCTGCGATCCAACTTTCACACGCTCTATGAGGTTGTAGCGAGAACAACGACGCATGGAAAACTTATGTCGATCGAAGCGCTGCAGCATGTAAGCGACGCCTACGTGAGGATTGGAATGTTTTGTGCGGATGCTGCAGGGCACAACATGACAACGAAGGCGGCTCAGTACATCTGGGAGCACATCCGCAGTCTTCCACAGTTTCAAAATGATGTAGACCTTCTCACAGTGTCGAGCAATTACTGTACGGACAAGAAGCCTGCACGTGTCAATGTAGAGAAGGGGAGGGGAAAGACGGTCTTGGCTTCGCTTCATATTCCCCGCGACATTCTTGAGAAGAATCTGCATACAACGGCGCAACGCCTTGAAGATGTGAACTATAAGAAGAATTGTGTCGGCTCCAGGCTTGCTGGTTGCGTGGGTGGAAATAATGCGCATCACGCGAACATTGTAGCGGCGATGTACCTCGCATTTGGGCAGGATGTGGCGAATGTTGTCGAAGGATCTCTTGGATCGACATCTGTAAAGTGCAATGACGATGGGTCAGCCACGTTTGCAGTTCATTTGCCTGCTTTGATTGTCGGCACAATTGGCGGAGGAACAAAGCTTCCTCACGCAAAACAGAATCTTGAAACGCTTGGCCTGTACGGCTCTGGAGACCCGCCGGGTTCAAACGCAAAAGCACTTGCGGAAATTATTACGGCAGCGGTCCTTGCAGGCGAATTATCATTGATGGCTGCTTTGTCAAATAATGGTGAGCATTGGCGCGCGCATCAGCGTTTTGAGCGCGGCTGATTTCAAGCAGCTACTCGTAAATCGACACATTTATATCACTCTCTTCTTGCTTTTGGTGTATGATAATTACGATCTCTGGAGCGCTCGGTTCAGGAAAAAGCACGATTGCAAAGGAGCTCTCCAAACGATTAGGCATCGAACATTTCTCAACGGGAGACTTCATGCGCCAGATGGCAAACGAGCGAAAAGTCACTGTGCTGGAGCTCAACAGGATCGCCGAGACTGATTCAAGCGTTGACCAGGAACTTGATGAACGACAAAAGAATTTTGGAGCCACACGGGATAACTTTGTCATTGATGGGCGGCTTTCCTGGTTCTTTATTCCGCACTCTATAAAGGTGTTTCTTGACGTGAGTGATGAAGAAGCTGCAAAACGCATATTCCACGCGAAGCGGCCAGATGAACACTATAATGACAGTCTTCAGAGTACCCTTGAAAACATCCATGCACGTCGTGATCTTGAGGTCTACCGTTACAAGAAAATCTACAACGTTGATTATTACGACAAAAAACATTACAATATCGTGATCGACACGACACATCTTACTATTCCACAAGTAGTTGACGCCGTACTGCGGGGCGTACAGCACAAACTGCGGCTGCGGGAACACAAACAAAAGAAAAAAACAGAACCCAAGCAAAACCATTAAATAGTTCTCGTATTCAAAATGCGCCATGCTCACCTGGCATGGAATCATTGTTGACAAGAGCCTTCAAGATCCCGGGATGATCGACGACTTCAAGATCCTGGGGCAGAAAGTTGCTGATGACGACCCCAATGATGTCTGGACATTGTATCGTGTTGAGGTCAAAGCGCACCAGATAGATCGCGCGATTAAACGCGTGCAGCAAAATCTACAAAAAGGATGGTACGCGCATTTCTACAAGGATAAGGATCTCATCGTTGTCTTTGCGGATCGGATTTTCAGGGTGACGACTGATCCTGAAACTTGGAAGGCGATTATCCTATATGGAAAGAATCTGCACATTCCTGCGGATCAGCTGGATTTTTTTCCTTGTAACGAAGAGGACGAAACGTTCTAAATATCGGCGCAGATGTGGCGGATAGTTCGAAAAATAGTATTTGTTTAGCTAATCACTCTCACAGCGCCGCCACCGACCTGCGAGCTGACGGAAAACGGATACATCTCCACAGCTCTTGGAAAACATAGTCCGCTTTCACATACATACGAGTTGTGAATGATTGCATATTGTTATTCGGCAGGCTTCATGCCTGCCTTGATGTGGGTTGATAAGGGAGGCACTCCCTTATGCGTCGTGAGCGGCGCTGCAGGAATCAGGAGCTAAACAAATACGAAAAATATTCTTGAATGCATTTGGTGCGTGATTTGCTTATTCTTGATCTGCCCGCGCGCTATTCGCGGGATTGCTTGTATACGTAATGAAGCGCCCTTAAAGAAAAGGAATGCGCGCTTTAAAGAAAAATATATAAAGAACAACGGCGTGGTAATATAGTATCGGACTCTTTTGTCGTTGTCCGCAGTAAAAAAAAGAGGGTGAGAGAATGCCTCGCAGAGCAGCAGACGATGATGGAGTTATTGATGAGGAGTTTGATGACAGCACCGAGACTTTCACTGAAGAAGAGGAAGAAGATGATTCATTGGAACAGACAGAAACGGGTGACTCGGGAAAGGCAGATGATATTGATGGGTATTATTCTGCAGATGACAGTTAGATGACTCTGGTCACTGTCTTTTTTTCTGTGTGGTGTGCGCGTATCTTGCTTGCAAAAGAGCCATACAAATAATACTATAACAATACTATAACTATGCTCTGCGACACCACCCGTGCGATACTTTAATAAGTTCACATTTGTTTTAATCTGAAATGGTTTGTCTGAATACAACAAAATATTATAATCGTTATGCCCGTTGCAAGCCAGTTAAATTGTCTTGCGTAGTCGGTCAGTGTTCTTGTAGGTGACGTGTTCAGAAGTTACAGGATCCGCAGTCTATGAGAAGATAAATATGGAGCGGTTTAAAGAACAGATCCGAAGCGCCCTCTGCATCGCAGTGGGGCAAGAAGTCGACATCGGACTTCTCGAAATTCCGCCTGACACGAAACTGGGCGATCTTGCATTTCCTTGTTTTCATCTTGCAAAGGCACTGAAGAAATCGCCGGCAGAAATTGCAAAAACCATCGCCCTCAAGCTCCAGCCTCCGGGCTTTATTGCGGAAGTGCGGCCAGAAGGGGCGTACGTGAACTTTCGCATCAAGCCGCAAGAGCTGGCAAAAGCTACATTGCAGACGATCGAACAGCGGAAGGAGAAATATGGCAGCAGCGAGGCTGGGACAAAAAAGACGATTCTTGTTGAGTTCTCATCGCCCAATATCGCAAAGCCCTTTGGTATCGCGCATCTGCGTAGTACTGTGATTGGGAATGCCCTTCGTGAAATTTTTCATTTTCAAGGATACCATGTTCTCGGGTTGAATCATTTGGGTGATTGGGGCACGCAATTCGGCGCATTGCTTGTCGCGTATAATGAGTGGGGAGATGAAAAAGAGCTTGAGAGAGAGGGCATCTGGCACCTTCTTTCGATTTACATGAAGTTTTGTGAGGAGTCGAAGATCCGCCCCGAGCTCAAGGATGAAGCGCGCGAGTGGTTCAAGCGCCTTGAGCAAGGCGAGTCGAAAGCAGTTGAATTGTGGGAGATGTTTCGTGAGCTGAGCCTCTCCGAATTCCACAGATATTATGCACAACTCAATATTTCGTTTGACAGCTATCATGGAGAAGCGTTCTACAGGGATAAACTCGCCGATACGATTGAACTCGTCAAGTCAAAGACGAAGACAGAGATGTCTGAGGGTGCTCTGATAGTCGACCTCAAGCGGCACAACATGCCTCCCGTGATCCTGCTCAAGACAAACGAGACATCTACCTATCACACGCGCGATCTTGCTGCGGCGATATACCGTATGAAGGAGTACAAACCCGTGAAGATCGTGTACGTCGTAGACGCGCGGCAATGTCTGCACTTCCAGCAGCTCTTCAAAACGCTTGAGCTGTGCAAGCTCTCGAAAGGCGTGGAATTTGTTCACGTTGACTTCGGGAAGATGACTTTTGAGGGAAAGGTGATGAGCACACGGGAAGGCAACTTTATTCTTCTGGAGGAAGTGTTGGACAAGGCGACCGAACTTGCGCATAAGATAATTGATGAAAAAAATCCCGACCTTCACAACAAAGACAGTATTGCAAGCCAGGTTGGCATTGGCGCTATCATTTTTGCTGACCTAGTCAACGATCGTGTGCGTGATGTGGATTTCTCATGGGACAGGGCTCTCAGCTTTGAGGGAGACACAGGGCCGTATGTGCAGTATGCTCATGCTCGCATCTGCGCTATTTTACGCAAATACTCGCGGCCGCTTCCACAGAAATATGACCCTGCGCTCTTTAAGACTGAAGTAGAATCAGAACTTATTAAGAAGCTTGCAGAATTTCCGCCGACTGTTGAAAGTGCTGCAAGACACTTGCGCCCATCAATCATCGCGCGTTACCTTATTGAGCTTGCGCAGGTGTTCAACGCATTCTATACGCGCTGCCCTGTCCTTTCGGAAGCGGAAGAACTTCGTGATGCGCGCATTGTCTTGTGCGATGCAGCACGGCAAACATTGCACAATGGGCTTCTGTTGTTAGGGCTGCATGCGCCGCAGGAGATGTGATGCTGAGTTGAATTTCAAAGTCTCTTGCTTGCAACGATGCGTTTGACTCATGAACTCAACAATACCTGCCAGAGCATGGCAGATAGATTTTTATATTAATGGTGCTTCTAAAAGTACATGCCTTCAGCTACCTTAGAGAAATTGAGTCAGGATGTCAAAGAGATTAAAGTTCAATTACACAGAATCACCCATATATTGCAAGAAGATTTTGAATTAAGTGATGAAGTGAAGAAAGAACTCAAGGAATCGCGAAAACAATCTCTTTCTGAATATATCGACCACAAGGATGTGCTGAAGGAGTTCACATAATGTTGTATGCCGTAAAGTGGCGACCCAAAGCGCTCTATGAACTACGCAAGTTACCTAAGGATATTGCGGCGCGTATTGTAAAAAGAGTGGATTTGGCAAAGGATAATCCAATCCATTTTCTTGAGAAGTTAACTGATGATACGGGTTACAAAATCCGGGCGGGAGACTATAGAGCAATTGTTGACATCCTCGAAGAGGAAAAAACTATCGCAGTACGAGTTGTAGGTCATAGAAGAAATATTTACAAGAGACATCTCTAGTGACATAGATGATAATGCGCTCCGGTGCAGCTGCGTCCCGCGTGAGCTAATAAAATGTCGTTCTCGTTAGATGATAGGGTTTGTCGTTAGGAGATTTGACTTGTCCAGCCAACCACAGATGGTCGTTTACGTGCAGCGAATCGATATCCGGTATCCTTTCCTGAATCTTCTGCTTAATGAACTCGACCGCCCAAATAGTATTTGCTCGTATCTCAACTTCTTTTTCGCTGTCTTTTGGGATGGCGATCTTCTTATCGATGCGTGAAGCAAGGTCTTTGGAATATTCGAGGATACCCAATCTTCGCAGAACTTGAGGAAGTTTGTAATCGGCACACGTGGTCAGCTGTCCGACATTTTTCAGATCACCATAACCTCTAGCATCAAATGCTTGAAAGATATCTCCGACAAGCAGTTGTGCACGCTTCCAAAAATACACTTTTTTACCTATGTACATAGAGACATCGTTGAACGAAGGAAATTGGGTCACAATCATATTCAGAAGTCTGAGCGCATCGCCGTTCGCACATTCAACAAAATTACCAAAATCCGCATCATATCTTCTTGTCAATACACTTCCGACCTCATTCAAAACTTTCAGACGCTCATCTAACAAGGGGATCTCAACATTTGCTCTTAATACATCGTATACCACCAGTCTGTGACTGGTGGAGTACAAAGCACGTTATACGATGTGCTCGAAAGCGAGCGACCCGAGCGAAGCGAGCATGCCGCCCGTCTTTGACGGGTGGTGGTCGCGAGCT
>JACRKM010000041.1 GCA_016219765.1 Candidatus Woesearchaeota archaeon | reverse complement strand
TGGCAACATCAGGCGACCTTCGCTTCGCTGCGGTCACCTTCGAAATAATCATACGGAATTATTTTGAGGGAAACCTGTCTGGCGTCGAACGGATAGGACATCTGACAGGGTTCCCTCAGGGATGTCAGATGTCCCAGGAATAATCATGAGAGAGCCAAACGCTTCTCAACACAATGACACGTAAGACGTTTCCATATCAAACGGTGGCGTTCGCTCGCAGGCCCGTGGCGGCGCCGCTAACAAATATGAACATGTGCTCTTTGATTGAGATTCAGGACAGAGCCAACACGAGAGCAAAGCTTATAAATCACCCGCAAATCCAACACCACAGAACATGGCACTTTCACAAGCGAAGGCAAAAAAAAGCCCAACCGGAGCTAAGTACAAGCAGTTTCGGAAAAAGAAGCAGTTTGAGTTAGGAAGCAACCCGACACTGACAAAATTAGCTGACATGAAGAAGAAAAGCGTTCGAGTGCTTGGCGGCAATCAAAAGAATAAGCTGCTTTCAGCAAACACCGCGAACGTTCTTGACCCAAAGAGCAAAAGATTTGTTCAGGCAAAGATTCTCACAATTGTTGACAATCCGGCAAATCGCCACTTTGTACGGCGAAATATCCTTACAAAGGGTTGTGTTATCAGCACTGATAAAGGCAAAGCCCGCGTGACATCAAGGCCGGGTCAGGATAGTGTTGTGAACGCAGTTCTTATCGAATAAATTTATCGATGAAATTGTGTGCGTGTTTCTTTCAATTTCTCTTGTGCGATCGTTAAGTTGCGGCGCAAATGAACATTCTCTGGGAAGACTTCGACGTGTTTCTTGAGGACTTGGATCGCTTCGTCGAATTTTCCCTGGTGCATTAATGTGACTGAAAGATTGTTGATCGGCGACGGATTTTCAGGATGGATGCTTGCGCAGGTTTCGAAATACTGCCGTGCCAGATCGTACTCTTCTCGTCCAAGGTAGACCTTCGCTATTTCTGAATGGACTAGCTTGTAGGAGGGATCGCGCTTAACCACTTCAAAAAAATACTGCAACGCTTCATCTTCCTTCTTTTCTTCAAGGCTTGCAAGGCCCGCAAGGTAGAGGAATCTGACATTTTCAGGATCAGCGGCGAGCTGTTTTTTGATAAGGTCAAGATACGTCTTAATCTTCTTGCTAACAAATGAGGCTGGCTTGAGCAGCCCAAAGTGGTGGATTACTATGGAAGAATCAAGAATTTTTCCCTGATGTTAGCGGATCGAAGGCTCGACAAGCTCGTGGATAGTGTATCGATAGCTGATCTTGGGTGTGTTTTTGAAAAGGCGCACAAGTTTATGCGAAACGTAGTACGGGTATTTGCTAACGAGCGGGTGTTTCACGAGATTCGGCAGTGACTTGGGTGTTGAGACCTTGGAATACGTCCGTTGGTCTAGCTGAAAGCCAAGAACCTCGCTTGCCTTGAGCGAAGGGTCCTGCAGAAGAGTCTTGAGTGCATTAATGTCTGATGAAATCAGTTGTTCGTCGGCATCAAGAACAAGAATCCATTCCTTCGTTGCGTATTTTAGGCTTTCATTTCGCGCAGCGCTAAAATCATCGCACCATACAAATGAGGATACTTTCGCACCAAACTCCTTTGCGATAGCGATCGTATCATCGGCACTGCCGGTATCGACAATGATCAGTTCATCAACAAAAGGTTTGATCGATTCGAGGCAGGGTCGGAGATACTGCGATTCATTTTTTACTATCATGCATAAACTAATGCCCGGTTCCATACAAACAATGCCTCCCTGTGAAGTAAATGATGAGCGATTATTTTAATACATCGCATACCACCAGTCTGCGTGCCGGCACTATTGGACTTTTCAATGACGCCGGCAATTGCTGACAAATGCAGAAAACCGTGCAATTAAAGAACCGCGCAACCTTGAAAATTTTATAGAACAATGAGACAATCACTGCTTTCGTACGCGTTTTAGCGTTTTCTTCTTCTGCCAGGTGTATGAGCGGACTTTGCTGGTTTTGCCATATCCGCAGCTTGCGCATCTCTTCTTGCGTTTGTGGAAGGTGTGCTTTCCACAACGGCGGCAGTATAAGTGGGTTTTCTTGCCGCTTCTGACACCCATAGAAGCAGTTCCTTTTGACATGGTAAATCAGAGCCTCTAAGTTTTGAAGATCTTATGCAGGAGATATCAGGATAATTGTATCTCCGCGCAGGAATACTACACCAAGCTTTCGCTTGAGTTCACCTTCAACGTGCTCTTCAGCATCTTCCAAAACGATGTTGATATGTATGTCAAATGACCGAAGGAGACCGATGAATTGTCTGCCATTCTTCAATTCAACAAGGATTCTTTTATTTCTTGAAACATTAAGCGCATCTAATGGTCTTGTGGCATCCATTTGAACAATCCTCCGCAAAACAAATAATAAAAGCCTATCTTGTATTTATTGCGTATTTGTGGGACATATTTAAATGTTATGGTGTGCTGGCTCATCGCTAGCGTTACAAACTGGAACATTTGGCGTTGCTCTGCCAGGAAAGAACTGCCGTCGAGGAAAACACACGAAGGTTTCCACCATAATCTTTATATAGAGCTGTCAAATCAGTGACGAATCAGTGACGAGTGTTGAATCAAAAGAGTGAGTCTTTATGGCAGAACTAACGAATACAAAAAAGGTGAGTGTGGGAACGCTCAAGGAAGGAAGCTTTGTAGTCGTGGACGGAGCCGCTTGCAAGGTCGTCGACATACAGGTCTCAAGGCCTGGAAAACACGGACACGCAAAAATCCGTCTCACTGCTGTTGGGCTCCTTGACGACAAGAAGCGAGTCGAAGTAATGCCCGGACATGATAATGTGGATGTTCCCATTATCGACAAACGTACCGCACAAGTGCTTTCCATAACCGTAGATAAAGCTGAAGTCATGGACTCAGAGACGTACGAAACGTTCTCCATGGATATCCCAGACGATCTCAAGGGCCAATGCACTGAAGGATGCAATGTCCTCTATTGGGTTGTGCTGGACCAGCGCGTCATGAAACAGATTAAGACAGAATAACAGACAGAATAACAAAAAATAACAAAAAACCGAACGCGACACTTTCGTTGGTGTGATGTATGGTAAAATTTGAAGAAGCAAATATCCGTTATTTCAGAAACATTTTCGTGTGCAGATCCTGCAAAAGCAAGATCCGCGCACCAAACCTCAAGGTGCTCGCAGGCAAGATATCATGCCGTAAATGCAAGGGCAAGACACTGCGGCCGAAGAGGAAGAAGTAGAGCCGTATATCGCGCGTGTTCCGGAACAGTACGAGTCTTGAACTGATTTCTTTTTAAGGCTCTGTAGAAACTGGCGCCTTACAGAGAGCCTCTTTTTCAGGTATATTTTTATACATCATGTTCCCTAATTACTGATTATAAAGTTATTATAAAGTTATGATTGGTGTTTAATTGGAATAATTCCGTGAGACGAGTATAAAATGTCATTATTGTCATTCTTTGTTGAAAACAAATGGGTGCTGCTTTTCTACGGACTAATTGTATTGCTGGTATACCTCAATCGACACCGCTTTCAAGTCCAGAATAAGATCATCATGATGTACAAGACCAAAATTGGCCTTGGGCTCATGGACCGCATAGGCGTGCGCCATGCGGAACTTGTCAAGTTCGTCGCATATTGTGGTATAGGCATCGGATTTGCAGGCATGCTCTTAATCTTTTATACACTCATCAAAAATCTCATCAGCCTCTTATCGGTACCCGACGCGCAATCAGCGGTAAGCCTGATCGTGCCAGGCATTGCACTCCCGGGATCTCCGATCAAAATCCCGCTCATCTCTGGCTGGATTGCGCTCTTCTTTGTCATTCTTGTACACGAATTTTCACATGGTATCGTTGCACGGGCACATAATCTTGCCGTGAAATCATCAGGAATATTTTTCTTCGGACCCCTTATGGGCGCATTTGTCGAGCCAGAAGAGAAAAAACTGCTAGCCTCGCCAGATACAACACAATACTCTGTGTATGCTGCAGGACCATTTTCAAATATCCTTCTTGCGATATTTGCGATCTTAATTTTGTCGTATGCCCTGACACCCATAGTTTCAGCTCTGACAGTGCCAGTTGGCGTAACGCTGGCCGGAGTGAGCGACAAATATCCATCACAAGCAGCAGGGCTCGCGAGCGGCATGCTCATCACGCAACTCAACAGCAAAAACATCACCAACTATGAAGAATTCCAGTCCGGGCTTTCATGCGTCAAACCTGGCGATACCGTCAGCCTTGTAGCAAACGGGACACTATACACTATCGTGGCAGCAGCACATCCCGAAAAACCGGACAAGGGTTACCTTGGGGTGCTTGCGTCAAGTGCTGCAACGCGGGAACTCAAAACAAAAAATGTGTTCACTAATCTTGCATATCCGGTACTACTATGGATCGTTGAGCTGTTCTATATCCTGGCCATTCTGAGCCTTGGCATCGGACTTGCAAACCTGCTGCCGCTTGGCCCTGTCGATGGGGGCCGCATGACTCAGACGGCGCTTGAACGTACAAAAGGCAAAGAACGCGGTGCAGTATGGTGGAAAAAACTCACGATCATTACCTTTTTTATCTTGATCATCAACCTTTTCTGGCCTCTGATTAAATGGGTTGGAGGGCTGCTCGGACTTCTAATGTGATAATCCTGTCCGGTGCTATTGCTTTCTACGTATTTGTTTAGCTCTTATGCTCACAGCGCCGCCACTGACGCTCGATAAGGGAGTGCCTCCCTTATCAACCCACATCAAGGCAGGCGTGAAGCCTGCCGAATAACGATACGCAATCGTTCACAACTCGTATGTATGTGAAAGCGGACTATGTTTTCCAAGAGCTGTGGAATCGTATCCGTTCCTTGCCAGCTCGCAGGTCGGTGGCGGCGCTGTGAGAGCGATTAGCTAAACAAATACCTTTCTACCATAAAACTCATAAACCTTCCGCTGTTTCTTTGTTCATGATATCAGTCATCTTAGTTGAGCCTGAGCATCCAGGCAACGTCGGTGCCGTTGCACGTGTGATGATGAATTTTGGATTTGAGCAGCTGATACTCATCAATCCGCAGTGCGACTATAAGTCAGAGGAATGTGAGAACCGGGCAAAGCACGCGCAGAAGATACTCGACAATGCCATCATCGGCAAACGGAGGATCCTTGATGATTTTGATACGCTTGTAGCGACAACATCGGTGCTCGGCACAGATTACAACGTTTCCAGACTTCCACTCAATATAGCACAGCTGTCGAAAAAGATCAAGAAACAGTCAAATGAGGCAAAGATGGGCCTTGTCTTTGGCTCTGAAGGAAAGGGACTCTCGAATGCGGACATCCGGCGATGCGATTTTGTTGTGAGCATTCCAACATCACGCAGCTATCATTCGCTAAATCTCTCCCACGCTGTCGCGATTGTTTTATATGAGATCCGAAAACAGCTTCCTATCGATCATATCACGACACACATCAAACCCGCAGGACCGCCCGACAAGAAGCAACTATACAAGATGATCGACCAGCTTCTCGACGATCTGGAGTTTGATCTTGAAAGCAGACGCGAGACACAAAAGAAAGTCTGGCGACGTCTTATCGGGAAGGCAATGCTCACAAGACGCGAAGCATTCGCACTGATGGGATTTTTTCGTAAATTAAAGGAGAAAAAAAAGACCGGCAAAGCCGCCACAAAATATAACCGCAAAATATAAAAACAAACTTCTCGTAGTGTGCAGCATGACAAAAGGCCATCTCGATCATCAAGCAGTCAAAGGAAAAGAGAAAGAACGAGCAGAGAAACTCGGCATTACCATCAAAAAAGAGGAAGACTCTGCAGAATGGTACACGCAGGTCTGCCAGAAAGCAGACCTTGCAGAGTACGCGCCTGTCAAAGGATGCTACATCATTAAACCATATGGGTACCGAATCTGGGAGCGCATCCAGGAGTACTTCAACAAAGAACTCAAACGCATGGGAATCTCCAATTCATACTTCCCTCTTTTTATTCCCGAATCGTTCTTCAAGCGCGAAGCACAGCATGCAGAAGGATTCACTCCTGAAGTGGCGTGGATTGCAAACCGCGAAGAGGACAGTGAACGGCTCGCCGTTAGACCGACATCAGAAACCATCATGTGTGACTCATTTTCGCGCTGGATCCGAAGCTGGCGTGATCTGCCGCTGCGGCTCAACCAATGGTGTAATGTTGTACGTTGGGAAACCAAAGCGACAAAACTCTTCTTGCGCTCACGCGAATTCCTCTGGCAGGAAGGGCACTGCGTGTACGAGACAGAAAGCGACTGCGACCGCGAAACGCTTGTCATGCTGGAGAAATACAAAAAACTTGCAGAAGAACTGCTCGCGATTCCTGTCGTATATGGAAAAAAGACGGACCGTGAAAAGTTTGCAGGAGCAAAATACACGATGTCGATTGAAGCATTCATGCCAGATGGCAAAGCATTGCAGCTTGGAACATCCCACAACCTCTGCCAAGGATTCATGAAAGCATTCAATGTCTCATTCCTCGGTAAAGATGGAGAAGCACACGTTCCCTGGCATTCCTCGTGGGGATTCTCCACACGTCTTATCGGCTCAGTCGTCTTGCTGCACTCCGACAACAAAGGACTTGTGCTGCCTCCAAAGATCGCACCAAACAAAGTCGTTATTGTTCCAATATTATTTGATGAAACACGATCGAAAGTTCTCTCAGCGTGCGATGAAGTGCGCCAAAAGCTTGAAGAGCTTGATCCAATCCTTGATGAACGTGAAGAGTATACGCCCGGGTGGAAATTCAATAACTGGGAATTGCGTGGAGTCCCGCTGCGCATTGAGATAGGGCCCAAGGATCTTGAAACCAATGAATGTGTTCTTGTCAGAAGAGATACCGGTGAAAAGCAATACATTAAGATCGTTGATATAAATGAAGCGGTTCTCGAGGAGCTTGAAGATATGCAACATAATCTCTTTACGAAGGCAAAAAAAGCTCTCGATGATACCATCACGCACGTACAAAGCTGGGCGCAATTTGTTGATGCGGTCAAGGAACGAAAACTCATCCTTGCAGCGCATTGTGGCGATGGCGCGTGTGAAGCAGCCATCCAAGAGAAGACCGGTGGTGTGACAACGCGATGCATCCCTTTTGACGAGAAGAAAATCAAACAAGCATCGGCATGCGTACACTGCGGAAAGCCATCAAAGTACAACGTGTATTTCAGCAAGAGCTACTGACAACCGCTTCTTTCTGAATTCTTCTTCGTACCCGTTGTAGGATAACAAAATTCTTTTATAGTGTTAGCACTGCTTGTTTTATTCAGAGGTCGGGGGAGTGGGGTCCATGAATCGAAACATTGTTCTTGGCATAAGTTTAATTCTCGTCTGCACACTCGTTGTACTCTCGTCTGCTGTTGCACAAGCATCTATGCTTCAGTTCACAGACATCGAAATAAAAGTTGACAATGAACGCGAAGTCGGCATCGATCTTTTTGGCGGCACGATCGATGTAAAGCCAGAATCAACACTTGAGCTGAAAGTGAGTCTAGAGAACAAGTTCACGAGCCAAGACGCGCTCACGGAAATACGCAGCACGGAGATTACAGCAACACTTGAAGAGATTGATGATGGAGATGACCTTGACTGGAAATCCGAGTCGTTTGACCTGAAAGCCGGACGCCAAAAGATCATTAAGCAAACAGTACGCGTTCCGCTGATCGTGAACCAGAACAGGCCGTTCAGACTGCTTCTTGAGGCGGAAGGCCGCGACCGCAATGGAACAACGTACACGGATCGGCTTGATTATAATATCCACATAGAAAAAGACGCACACGATGTGCGCATCATTGAGGCGGCGGCAGACCCTGCACAAGTTGATTGCGCAACCAAGAGCAACGTTGCAATTGTTGTAATTAATGCCGGTGAAAGCGAAGAGAAGGACGTAAATATCGTCGCTAGCAATATGCTGCTAGGAACGCTGTTCAATGAAACTTTTGATCTTTCTGACGATGTGCGCGATGCGGACAATGAATTCAAAACCCATTACACGATCCCTGCAGGAAGCCTGCCTTCAGGAAAACACGATGTCTTTGTGCGTCTCAACTATAACGATAACAAGAAATCTGACGAGCGTGTCACCAGCGTCACCGTTACACCCTGCGCTACAACCGCACCATCTTCTGCCGTATCGAAAACAGCTATGGAAACAATGCCCGTCACAGCGACGAGCGAACAAGAGCAACAACCCCCATCTTCACAAGCTGGCGAGAAAGCAGGTGCAGCGATGCCAGCTGAAGAGCCAAGCGCTTTTGAAGAACCCCGCGAACAAACTTTCCAAAAGTCTCAATCTGTTATTTTGGAAGGCAATAGTTACGCTCCAGCAATCTTAAGCAAAAGCACAGTATCTCGAACACCCGCTGGCCGGTCAAGCACGGCACGAGTTTCAAACCTTCTCAAACACGATTCGCTTTGGATGATCTTTTTCATTGTTGGCGATGTGATACTTGTCGTTTCTGCTTGTGTTGTTTTTGCGTGGGCGCGTCGACCGCGTTCTCGCTGACGCTTTGCTGTAGATAATGATCAGGATAATACTGCTCAGGACAAAGATAGAGATGCGGCGGAATAGCGCGTCCAAAAGGCGTTATTGAAAACCTCTGAAGTGCAGTCACAATCACCGCCACCGCCTTTCTGCGAGAGATGGAACTTTTGCAAGAACAGCCGACAGG
>JACRKM010000042.1 GCA_016219765.1 Candidatus Woesearchaeota archaeon | reverse complement strand
TTTTATTTTTTTGTTCTTATTCTCCGTTTTTCTCCACATCGTGAAAATTTATCAGTCAGATGGAGCTGCTAAAAAACCGACAAGGCAAAGACTTCATCCAGACAAAAATCTGGATCATCACAAAGCGTAATTATCTCAGAATACATATAGAAGTCGAAATTATTCATTCGGCGCAATCCCTTGTTTGTGTCGGGATTAAAGTATAATTTATCACGCTCGGCATTTTCCAATAAAATTGTCAAAAAAAGTGAGCGTTGGAAAGATGCAATCAGAGTATTCTCAAAAACAGAAGAACAGAACAAACTATTCAGAACGTGGGAGAAAAAAAGTGAGAGGCTACTACACACCCGACATAGATGGACATAGATGTTTACACAGCAACAAAACACAACGAAACGTGAATTGTCTGCAGATGTTTTTATACTGCGCGAGCAAGGTTTAAATAGTAAAATAGCTATATCGCGCAGCACGAAGAACAAAAAAGAGGGAAATAATACAAAAGTGAGGTTTGACCATGGATCTCGAAGATCATCCAGAACGAATGACGTGCAGATATTGCAAAAAAAAGACTTCTGTGCAGCGTATGCGCCACAAAGCCGATGAAAGCGGCCTTATCTGTGTTGACTGTGATGAAGCAAGCAGAGGTGCAGCACCACCACGAGCCGCTCCAAAGAAGGGATTTCAAGGAGTACGCAATGTGTGTGAGCCGCTCAAGGTTGAGCGAGAGCGTGAACGCAGTGCACAGCTGAGTTCTGTGTATTATTACCGTTGCAGGAATTGCAGTTACGAGTTCTCACGCGCGCAGAGTTTGCCGCCGAGCGCAAACTGTCCGTATTGCAATAAGCCGCAAGTGTTCACTGATCGCGATAAGCAGCAGAACCCTGACTGGGTTACGAACTTGTGAAGATGCACGAATCATTTGCTGTTTTTACATACATTTTGCAGTTTAAAAAAGAGGTGGCGCATGACATTCACAAATGACGAGAAGAAATTGTTAGCTGCCCTGGTCAAAGAACATCTCGCTGAAATTACAGCCGACGAGAAACGTGGTGATCAGCCTGCGCAGCTGCTGAAAGGAGAAACCAAGTATTCAGAATTTCTTCAAGGTCTTATGAAAAAACTGAAGTGAAGCCACAGACTCATGGCGTCGTCCGAATCATCGTCCTGGGAAAGGGTATTGCGTCCTTGATGTTCTCAAGCTTGCAGATCCATGCGATCAGCCGCTCAACTCCCATCCCGAATCCCGCATGCGGCACGCTGCCGTATCGTCGTGTGTCAAGATAGAAGTTGTAGTGCTCGGGATTCTCGCCCATCTCAATAAGCCTTGCCTTGAGCTTGTCCAAATCACTCTCTCGCTCTGAGCCGCCGATGACTTCCCCATAGCATTCTGGTGCGATGAAGTCACAGCCATGGACGACGTCGGCGTTCGCATCATCTTCTTTCATATAGAAGGCTTTGACGAGCTTCGGGTAGTGCGTGACGATGATGAAGTTGTTATAGAGTTTGCTCAGTTCGTCCTCCTCGATTGTTCTTAAGTCCTTGCCCCATTCAATCTCAATGCTGCATTTCTCATTCAATACCCGCAGTGCATCGGAATATGTCATCCTATAGAACGGTGCATTCGCGACTGTCTCCAATATTTTTGTGTCGCGATTCAACAGTCTTAACTCTTCTTTGTTGCATGTGAGAACTTTTCTGACGACGTGTTTGATGAGCGCCTCCCCGTGGTTTTGGATGTCTTCAAAATTCGCCCACGCAACTTCCATCTCTGCGTGCCAGTATTCTGTAAGATGCCTGCTTGTCTTCGATTTCTCCGCTCGGAAACTTGGTGCGATGCAGTATATCTTCTCGAGAGAGAATATCGCGGGCTCTGCGTATAATTGCCAAGTCTGTGCGAGGTAAACTGTCTTACCGAAGTATGCAACAGGAAACAGCGTGCTGCCGCCTTCTGCCTGCGTCGCCTGGAATATCGGGCTTTGAAATTCGTAGAATCCTTCCTTCCTGAAATACTCATTGATCGCGCCAAACACGGTGCTTCTGATCTTGAGTATAGATGTCATATATCTTGATCTTAGCCATAGGTGTTTTAGGTCTGCAAGAAGTTCCGTTGATTGATCCTTTTGTATGGGCCAGCCGACACTCTGGCCTATCAAATTGAAGTCTTTGACCTTTATTTCAAAGCCTGTAGGTGCGCGGGCATCAGGCACGATCTCGCCAATAACTTCTGCTGACGCTTCGATGTCAGTCTTTTCAGCGCCGGTCCATGATTGTTCAGAGACTTTTTCCTTCTCTACTACGCACTGGATAATGTCGGTGGAGTCGCGCAGTATGATGAACCGCAGTTTGCTGCTGCCGCGGGCGCGATAGCACCAGCCTCTGATAGCCACATCTCCTGAGCCCTGCTTCATGGCTTTCTTGATGCTGATGAAGTCCATAGGGCGAGAAACGAGAAAGTGTATAAAAGGATTGTGCTCTGTTTTTGACTGTCATGGCAAGGAAAACCCAGCTAAAAGCCGAACGAGAGAATCAGTCCATCGACATCTTGCCGTAACGGTTACCGCTTTATTTTCTTTCGGGCAGAGAACATTTGAGGAATAATTCCTTTGCTTGAAGAAATCACTCGAAGCCACTCCTTCGTCTCTGGAGATTTTTGCTGTATTCGCTTCCGGAAAGCGTCGACATCCCTCTTTGGAATCTTGATAATGCCCGGAGTACTAAATTCACAAGAGTTACATTTGTATCGAGTAATGCCCTTCCAAGAAATCATCTCCTTTGTTAAATCTGGCGATACGTCAGTTTGTCCACAGTTCGGACAAATCATGACGAAGTCATGACTATCAACTTCGGACGAAGACGTCCTAATGAATGTATGGTTGACCCACTTAACTAGAGAATCCAAATGGGAGAGGAAAACAGCAAAGATTAATACGAATAAGTAGAGAATGAAGACGAGCAGGAGAGTGGACATTACTAGGTATAAACACTGAACAACTTATAAAATTTGCTTTGATAAGGGAAGAATTTGATGAAGAAGAAAAAGGGGGTGTCGGCACGCGCGTCGCCGCACGTGCCAGTTTGGTTTAGAGGTTAGACATGTAGAAAAGTTGATCAATTGCTGAAAAACTCATTGAGGAGTTTGTTCTGGTACTGTTTTGTGATTTCATTGCTGATCGCGATGATGTTTTCTTTGGCCTGGCGCTGCTTGAATGCATTTTCAAGTTTGTAAAACGTCTTGCCGTCGAGCACATCCTTAAGGATTGGAATTCCCTTGTCCTGGATAGAGGCCAGGCATTCGTTGACGAGATCGACTGCAATCTCGCACTTTCGCGCAATATTCTCTGCGGAGATGAATTTCTCATGCGTATAAAGGATCAAGAATATCTTTTGTTCGTCATGCGAAAGCGAAATATTGAGCCTGCTTTCACGCAGGAGTTGTTTGAGCATAAGATGCGTTGCGTCTATTTTCTCTTCGAGTTTTGTAATACGGCGATCAAGCTCGTCCAGGTAGTTCGTGTGATATTGGAGTTCAGCAGTGTTCTCATTGATGGCTTGCAAGTGTTCGTCAAACTCTTCCTTGATCGCAGCAAATGAATTACGCAACATGCTGTCAAGCTGCGGAAGATCTTTTGGAAAAGTTGTTGGACGCGCGTTAGCTGAAGAAGCCGATACAGCACTCAGAGTACTCTCTTTTTTGTTACCCAACCCATACACCCCTTGCTGCTATTGTCATCACCATGATTTTATATTCATTATTGTATTCAAACACATTCATTGAAAGACACTGCTTGGAATCACTATGTTTTGCAGGTTGATTTTATGAGCCTTTTATGAGCCCCTCATATTTAAACCTTCCGTTTTTTCCTTCAGTTCCTTTGTTTCCTTTCATCGGAAAAGAGGCTTATACGGCGTAAGGGCATTAATTCATGCTTCTAACTGGCATAAAATGGCGTCATAGTGGTGTCGAAATTTCGGACCGCTGCCAATCAAATAGGCATCAAATAGATTTTTATTGCATTAAACGTATTTGTTTAGCTCTTATGCTCACAGCGCCGCCACTGACGCTCGATAAGGGAGTGCCTCCCTTATCAACCCACATCAAGGCAGGCATGAAGCCTGCCGAATAACAATACGCAATCATTCACAACTCGTATGTATGTGAAAGCGGACTATGTTTTCCAAGAGCTGTGGCATCGTATCCGTTTTCCGCCAGCTCGCAGGTCGGTGGCGGCGCTGTGAGAGTGATTAGCTAAACAAATACCATTAAACGAAATAGAAAACATAAAAAGCACCATGGCGAGAAAGCAGCGATGAACCCTAAAAAATTAGAATCTATAGCCATAACCTCGCTATCGTCACTCGCAGTTGCACTTTCTCATTTGCGCGTCTTCGACAACCCGCAAGTGAAGCTCGAACAGCACCATACAGACTCGCAAGTAGCCGCGGAATTATTATGGAACGCTAAATTACAAGGAGACATTGAAAATAAGACGATTGCCGACCTTGGTTGCGGTACCGGCCTCCTTGGAATCGGAGCTCTGCTGCTGGGTGCAAAGAAGGTGTTCCTTGTGGATGTAGATCTGTCAGCGTTGAAGATCGCAGAAGAGAGCCTTAAAATGTTAAAACTTCAGCGGCGGGCGGCAATAGTGAATAAGCCAATTGCCGAATTTGCACAGCCAGTCGATGTTGTGATCCAGAATCCGCCGTTTGGCACGAAATCTGCACACGCAGACAGAGACTTCTTGTTCAAAGCATTTGAGCTTGCATCCACAGTATACAGTATGCACAAAGAATCTACTGCATCATTCATACACGCCGTTGCCGGCGATCACGGTATGCGCATCACGCACCATTGGCGGTTTGCGTTTCCTCTCAAGGCGATACACGAATTTCATCGCAAACGCGTCCAGCGTATTGATGTTGGTGCCTGGCGATTCGAACGAAAAATGCAAGCACGATAAACATATGTGAGAAAGAAAATTATATTAACAAGCGACGACAATAAATCTCAAATAAAAGATGTGTACATATGAAACGGATGCTTCGCAAACTCGCGATTGTCGTACTTCTTCTTATCATCACAACGACCACAGCCATTGGAGCTGAAATTTTTAATCAATACGTATACGATAATGATGTTTTCTCGATTAGCGGCGTCAATCATTCATTGAAATACTATCCCGGCAATGGAAAAGTATCTCTTCATGCAGGAGAAGCGATAATGATTTTCGCTGTCGGAGCCTGCAAGAAACTGGGCACGCGTGAATACTGTATTGACGATGCAAACACAACTGAAATCGATGACGAGGAAGGTTACCGCGTAGTGGGCCGTACATCTTTGAGAGTTACCGAAATCGTTCCAGCGCTAAGTGTTAGCGCAGGTGTAGATAAATCTGTCATAGGGGTGAACGAACCTGCAACGCTTACAATCACAATTGAAAATACGGGCGAAGAGCGCGCATCCGACGTAGAAGTTCGTGCACTAGTACCGATCCAGGCAACGATTACAGGCTCCTCAGTAGGCATGGCGTCGCTCGGGAGCCAGGTGATCTGGAAAGGTACGCTTCTTCCAGGCGAGAAGAAGACGATCGAATCGATCGTCAAAGGACTGCAGTATAAAGACTTTGATGTCACATTCGAAAGTTCTTATTATTTTGATGGAAAGACCACGCCCATCACTGTTGATCCTCTGCATATAAAAGTCGTCACGCCGATTGAAATCGAGACAGGCCTTTCACAAGAGAGCGTGATTCTGAACGAGGAGTCCGCGTATTTGGTTAATATAACAAACAATGATGCGACGAGTGCGCTGGAAGTTTCACAACTGCTTATCGCTGTGCCCGCTGGCCTGATTATCACGGAAAAGTCACAGGAATTTAAGCAGAGCAACAATCAGCTTACCACGTCAACATCTGTCGCCAAAGGGGCGACCAAAGAGTTCTACGTAAAGATTAAGACGTTTGATAAAGGGAAATACAATATAACTTCAACAGTTAAATCATTTATTCATGAAACTGCGTTCGACGATTCTTCTGTGAAAACTCTTCGTGTGGGCCTTGCAGACATTGTTCCGAGTATCGATATCGCCCAGGAACGCGGCGTCGGAGGTGATTCGGTCACTGTAACGATCACTATAAAGAACGCGGGATCGCGAGACATCAGCTTGTATGATCTTGACGTAGCAAGTAACTTGATACCCGCCATTCAGAAAGTGAACGAAAGCATCGCTCTTGGCGGGTCAAAGACTGTTTATTCGAAGAGTATCAAGCTCCCGGCTGTCGCGCGAGAGACGTCGTACTTCGTGAGGGTCAGCGGTTCGCACAAGAATCTTGCAGGAAGCCCAATGCAGTTTGAAGCACAAAAGAATCTCATCGTAACACCAAAAGAGACGCTCATACAAGTTATTCCAGAGGCATCAATTAATGGCGGGTCGGTGAAAGTTAATGTAAAGCTAAAGATTCTGAAGGAAAAACTTACCGATGTAAGTATTATCGACATCGTTCCAAAGGGGATAAGTACTGTTGGAAAGCGCGATGCTGACTTTGACTCAGTTGAAATGGGTGAAGAAAAGGATGCATTGAATTACACCATCATACTGCCGCTCACGTATAACCAGAAAACGCTAACCATCCAGAGAAGCTTAAGCGCAGAGCAGGCAAATGGAAAGTTGTATACAATTGAAACGGAAGTGATAATCGATCTTGCGTCTCAGCCAAAAACGGAATCACAAAATGACTCACAAAATGCGACTGCGGTGCAGGTCTCACAAGAGAAAAATACTTCACAAGAAAAGAACGAGTCAGTGAACGAAACAATCACGCCGACAGCGAACCCGTTGGAGCTTCCTTCTGCACCTGAATCGCCAAAGGTGCTTACACGCGTCTGGAATAGAATCAAGGAATTCTTCACAGTTTTATTTTAGGAGCCGCTAACAGCAGCTTATATAGCCTGTCCAAAATGTGGCGTGGAATATTGTTGTTTAAACGGCGCCAATAACTGAATATTATGCACATGAACAATCTCGCAAAATCTACCGCAAATTCCTTTAGTTCTTCAGAAAATATTTATAGTAACGAGAATATACTTACCGGCGTTTAGAGGTGTAGACAGTGAGTGAGTTCTTCTTACTGAAAAGCATTGATGCGGCATTGCACGAGGCGACAAGCAAGATTTCGTTTCTCGCGATTAACCCGGCCAACATTGATGAAGAAAAACAGAAAGTGTTAGTTGACGAGAACTACGAGCCTCAGTTCCGATATTCGAATCTCCCGCACAATCCAGACAATGTGGAAGAGGAGCTCGACGCGGTTGACGATCATGATTCGGTGTTAGGCTCATTGCTTACGCAAAAGCGGGATATTTTCATAGACAAGTGCGAGATGATGCGTTGCATCGGCACGCCGAAGTTCAGCATATTTGCAAAGAAGGTGTGCGGGTTTCCAAAAGAGTCTACGCTTGCACGCGCTGCGGAGCTAATGTCATTAGAATCGCAAAATGAAAAAAGCGTAGTAAGCGCGGCTCAGGCGGCGCACATTCTTCGGGCGGAGCTGATCCATTACGGTTTTCCCTACATAGTAAAACAAAAGGAGATGAGTTCTCTTGCTGCGGTATCTGTTGCAGATAAGTGTGTTTTTATCCGCAAAGATGCCTGCTTCTCCCATCAATACATTCAGAGGCTAATCGTGCACGAGATCGGTACACACGTGCTTCGCGCGGAAAATGGCCGAGCGCAGCCATTTAGGATATTCTTGTCAGGTTTTCCCCAGTACTTAGCCACCGAAGAGGGTCTTGCAGTATTTAATGAAGAACGGTTTGGCCTGCTCTCTGCAGAGACGATGCGCTTGTACGCTGCGCGCGCGATTGCGGTCAAAATGAGCCAAGACCGTTCTTTCTCGAAGATCTACAAATATTTTCTGGAGCGGCTTGGTGATGATGCGGCATTCAAACTCGCACTCAGGGTGAAACGAGGCCTTGCTGATACTTCCAAGCGCGGTGGTTTCCCAAAAGACTTTGTGTACCTCGAAGGGTACTTTACCGTTAAGAAATTTCTGGAAGACAAGGGTGAATTGCAAGATCTCTACTGGGGTAAGATAGGCGTTGAACACGCGCCATTACTTACAGAAGTAACTGGACTGTCTCGTCCGCGGTTTCTTCCGAAGAATCAGGGTTTTGTAGATCTTACGCATTTCTAAGAAGAGAAAAGAAGAGAAAGTAATGGGCATCATGCCCGGCAATAGGCGTCATTGAAAAATCCAAGAGTGCCGGCACGTTCAACACCGCTGCCCTGACGCGAGAGATAGCGAATCTTGCTTTCATGTCGACAAGGGGGACGCCCCATCGGGGAATGTCGACCCGACAGAACAGAATCCCGCATCACGAGCCGGCAGCGGTGTTGAACGAATGAAGGTGTGCGCAGCACGCCGCAATGGTGCCGGCACGCAGTATGCACAACTTTTCAATGGCGCCCGGCAATGGAAGATTTTAAATAAGACGGTGCCTCATAAAAAACCATGAGCTCAGAGACAGTAGCGTACAAGATGGTCATTCTGGTGCGGCAAGATCTCAAGCTGCCCAAAGGGAAGATGGCAGCACAAGCAGCGCACGCCGCGGTGGAGGCAAGCATTCGGTCTCCAAAAGAGCATCTGAAGGCGTGGCACCAGCAGGGGCAAAAAAAGGTTGTGCTCAAAGTTGTTGATCAGCAGAATCTGTTCAAGTATGTACAGATGGCAAAGGAGAACAACTTAACGACCGCCGTCATAACCGATGGGGGCCATACAGTAGTCGAGCCTGGCACGATCACGTGCGCGGCCATTGGACCAGATGACGAAAAAGTGATCGATCAAATAACCGGCACGTTGCAGTTAATGTAGCCTCATCATCATTGGTTTACTCCGGCTCTGTAGAAAATAGCGCCGGCACACTCACCACCACGGCCCTTTTGCGAGAGATAGAAAGATACACAAACACTCCGACAAGTTGAACGCCCCCAGCGGCCATCGATCCGCTGGCACTCGAACTCCAGTCCGATTTCCGCTGCGCTCCAATCGGACGACGAAAGTGATGAGACTTGTTATGATTCGACGGGCTTCATGCCCGTCTTGGGGTGGGTTGCATCCAGATAGTCTGGATGTTCCGAAAATCTTTGATTTTCGATAATAAGGGAGGCACTCCCTTATGGGGAAGGCACATCGGGGGATGTCGGCTAGCGAGAGGCGCATTCACTATCACGAGCTTGGCGTGGTGGTGCAGGCCTCCTGCTGTCGTCACAACTCTCAGTGGGCGCGCCGCAGGCGTGCCCGCTCTTGAGA
>JACRKM010000039.1 GCA_016219765.1 Candidatus Woesearchaeota archaeon | reverse complement strand
TTGTTAAGAAGATCGCCGACTTCTCCTCCAGCATGCATTCCTTCGATCAAAAGACTAATAGATCGGCGCAGAACTGCAGAATTATATTTGTTGCCGAATTCTTGCAGAGCCATCTCCAGGTCTATGCCGCTCATTGTCTGCTTTGCTACATGTTCGATTTCCTTTGCGAGTATACCAAAGCGTGGACGCACTGCAAGCCACATTGCCTGATCGATGGGCACACCAGCACGAATGTTTGCCGACACTAACTGAAGATAATCAGGAAGCACCTCTTCTATAGTAACCTGGCGATGCATGATCTTAAGGTCCAGGATTAAGTGGAATCCGAGAAACAAGAGAAACAGCACAATGAAGAAGAGGAGGAACCACACGATTGCCATGATGACCATGACGTACGCGAGCGTGTAGCCAAGGGATGTGGAGAAATTATAGATAAGATAGAACGAATACAGCAGATTGAGCGCAACGCAGATGTTGAATATTATCTTTGAGACTTTGTGAGAATCAACCCTGATGCCTGCCAGAAGCAAGTAGTGTTTGAGCCCTAAGCGCGCCTCGCGTTGCCGTTCCTTTTTCGCACGAAGACGACGAAACTCTGCAAGCGACACGCGCCGTAAATCCGGCTTATGTTCTTTTCCGTGCACTGCGAGATGCCGAAGCATTTCCAGCCGCTTTGCGATAACTTCTCTGATCTTTGAAAACATACAACACCATGCACGGGCATTTGTTCTAATACAATTTTCTAATACAATTATCAACAAATAGCAATTATCTACAAATTTATTATATGCCGCTGCCTTTCAGCTATGCTTCTGCTAAATGTCAACAGCCGGCCGCGAGCTTCGGATCAGCGCAAGGAACATGAACTGCACAAAACCAAGCACTGCTGCAATCACTAATAACACTGTAAGGTCAAGCTGCAGAGAGACAAAAGACGAAAGCACGACAAGCATCACTATCCCAAGCGTGGGGGCGATGACAGCAATGATCATGTACAACATTGCGAGCGGATTGAGCTTTCGGCCATACCGTTTTACTTCAATTATCTGCTCGCGCTGGATCTGATCAATGACAGCAGTCAATGAGGTCGTGATATCTGATCCTGTCTTGAGCGAATTGACAATCTGCCACAGGAACTTGCGAAAGTTCGGCGACGGTGTCAACTCCACAGCTTCATTAAGCGCTTCATCAAGTGATGTCCCAAGATCGACCTGGTGGACTATCTCCGCAAAATATTTGCCAGTCGAAGGATAGTTCTTTGCTATGTTCACAAACGCGTCGTAGAGTGGAATGCCTGACTGCAACTCGATCACCAGAAATCTGCCTGCAAACACGATCTCGCGATCAATCTCCCGCTGCATGCGAAGCAGCACAACATCAGGAAACTGCACAAAATAGAAGAACATCAATAAATAAAGAATGGGCGTAGCGAACAAAATGATGAGCAAAAACTCCTGCTGCTTTGCGACAGCTGCGGCGATAACAACAATGATTGCAGTCGTTAAGTAAAAAGAAGTCTGCATCGTACGGCGTACAAATGTCTCTGCATTCTCGTACATGCCGGCCTGCTGCAGCTTCATGGGCAAGCCTGGAAACCGCGTGACTAATTTACGATAGAGTAATTTCATGGTTATTAATGCGAGTCATCAATACGAGTCATCAATGCAAGTCATTTCGGCGGCGGGCTTCTTTGTTCTTCTTGGACAACGCTGACCCGTGGCTCCTCTGCAACCGGGAAAGACTTGTTGCCTTTAACATACTTGAACAAATTATCCTTATTTGTGTAATACTCAGCGATAACTCTGCCAACACCATTCACCGTCGTGAAGCCCTGTTTCACCAGCCACTTGAGCACTGCTTCCTTCTCAAGTGCGTCCTTCTTCACCATCATGGGAGTCATGCCTGTGAACGTCTCAAGTGTCCCCATAATCGCGCGCGACTTGTTTGCATGCGAGAATACATCGCGCTTGAGGTCGAGCTGAAGGAGCACATTAGCGTCACCGTCATCAAGGATTTCAGATACCTGGAATGTCCTGCGGATGCCCGTCCTTCGGTTGCGGTACTGTACAATGATCATCGAGATCGCCGGAAGCATCGTCTTAGGAATCTCGATCGGCGGGTTTGTAAGACGAGTAATCGTCTCGCGCGTATCGTTGGCGTGCACGGTTGCATACACAGAGTGGCCAGTGTGGATAGCCTCGAAGAGCACTTCCGCTTCGCGCTTTCGGCGCACTTCGCCAACAATAATGCGGTCGGGGCGCTGGCGCAACGAGTTGACGAGCAGATCAAGCATGCTCACTTCACCCTTTCCCTCCGGGTTAGGCAGTCTTGTCGTCATCGGCACCCAATGTAAGAAGCTCGGCAGCTGGATCTCGCGTGTGTCCTCAATCGAGATGATACGCTGGTTTGGCGGAAAGAAATTCGAAACGACATTCAGCATGGAAGTCTTGCCTGTCGCAGTACCGCCGGAGATAAGAGCCGAAAGCTCAAACTGTACACCCTGCCAGATCAATGCTGCAGCCTGCGGGTCGATCGTCCTCGTCTTGATGAAATCGGTGATCGTCCAAGGCTTTGAAGCGAACTTACGCAACGTAACCGTGTTGCCGCGCACCGAGATAGGCATCAGAGTCGCATTGACGCGGTCGCCGCTTGCAAGATGTGCGTCCATCAGCGGCGTGAGCAGCGTAATTTGGCGCCCTACACGCCGGCCGATCATCGATGCATAATGCCTTGTCTGGTCCTCGTTCTCAAGAAAGATGTTCGTGCGCAGCCAGCCGAACTCACGATGGTATACCCACACCGGTTCATCCGCTGCGTTGATCGCTATCTCTTCAAGTTTCATGTCGGCAAGCAAGAGCTCAATATTGCCGAGTCCGAGACTCTTCTGGATCAGGTACGTGATGAGAAAATCCGCAGTCTTGTCGTCGACTTCAGGAAAATACTTATGAACAAGCAGATCGATCGTCTCACGAAACTTGCTCTCCACCTGGTCCTTCTTCTTTATGTCGATGATGTCGATTATGCCAAGATTAACTTCCTTGACAAGTTCGCCGCGGATCTTTTCAAGAATGACCTTTGTGTGCTCGCTTATCGTCGATATATCTATATCATAGGTCGGGACGAACTCGCCTGCCTTCTGGTAGATCGTGACAGTGACCGGGACCTTGTTGAGCAGAAAATGATAAGACGCGAACTGGCTTTTTGATGCTGGAGCCGCAGCTTTCGCATGCGCACCTCTTTTTCTTTTCATGGATGGATCACTTCCCGAAGCGTATCTTGCGCTTCGTAATCTTACGCTAGTTCTTACACTTTCTTTTTATTAGACTGACACTTTCTTATTGTTGTGCTTTCTTATTGTTATGTTTTTGTTATGTTTTCTTTTGCTTGCTTTTTTACCGCTTTTCATTTTTGTCTGGATTTTTGCTTGTTTTGGCTTTGCCGCTTCTTTCTGCCCAGTCTTCTTGCCCATTAAAAAGAAACTGCCAAAGTGCATAAGATTCTTTAGGCGCTCTTGAAATGATTCTACGTGCTCGCTTACTTTATCTGTCTCACGCTTGATCACCGCCTCATCAAACTCGACCTTGCCAAGGGAAGATACCTTTGCGATATGAATCTTCTTTATCAATTCGTCTACTTCCTTGTTTAGCACTTCATTATCCACCTTAATATCCTCAAATGTTTTCTCAAGCCGTCCTTTTTCCTTAAGCAAATCGTACACGCGCGCGTGCTTCTTAAGCTTGCCCTCGAAGCGCGCCTCATCCTGCCTTATGCCTGCAAGCTTAGCAAGCATCGACTTTGCAGCGCCATCGACTTCGCGCACGAGTCTCTTGCTTCGCTCCTCGAGCCCTTTAAGCGCCTGCTTTTGCCGCCTGATTATGTCTGTTTTGAGTGCCTGCAAATGCTTCTTGCTCTCATAAACTCGCTCTTGCGTGACGCGCATATCCGCATCTTCAGTCCGCAAATGTTCCTCAAGCCGGCGAAGCGACCCGCGAAGCGACCCCATCTGCTTCTTGAGCGCTTGCTCAGTAAAGACTACCTGTGTCGAATTCTCTACAATCTTTTTTAGTGAGGCTTCCTCGATCTGCAGCTGGTGCAGAACCTTCAGATACTCTGCCTGATCTTTGGCGATCGCAAATCCGATCCCTTCAACAGCAGCAGTCATTTCTTCCCTGCTCTTGCGTATCTTGCTGTCAAGATCCTCTTTTTGCTGTTTGAGGTGTTCATACATCTGCAGATCCTTCTCGAGAACTCCAGCTTCTTTGCTGACTTCTTGCTGCATTGCGATAAATTCCTTGCTCAGTTTCTCAAAGCCGCTGGTCTCCCGTTCGATGAGTGACTTAAGCATGCTTGCTTTGCGAAGCACGACCTCTTTCTTGCTCTCTACATCCTTAACCTTTTGTGAAATCTCTTTCTTTGTGAGAATCCTTGAAACAAGGAATGTTTTTGTGAGCTTATATTCTACATTGAGAATGCCTTCTTCTTCAAGAAAGAGTGCCCATTCCATGATGATATTCTGGTCAAAGCCAAGAACTCTTGCAGCATCGTCCACAGCGATCCTGCTACGCTCGCGGACAAGCCGCACAAGCCGATCAACACCGGTCTCAATCACGTTCTTATCAGCCATTGCTAATCAGCCATCACAACCTCTTTTAAACGGTGCAATCAAATAAAACCGCATATACGACCACAATATCGGTTTTATCCATATGTCGCGCTCCCTCTTACTCGTCCATCATTTAAATATTTTGCCTATGATATTTGCCTATAAAAGCGCCTGAACAGCCTCGCCATAGCTGTCAGTCTTTCACTGCAGTTCCTTTCGCCGTAACTCGATACAAAAAAATTGCTAGAATCAGGAGCGCATTCGTGTACAACAACGACCACGTCACAACTCTCGCAGCAGCATCTGCCCAGAATTGTTCTGGAAAAAGCTTAATGAGATTATCACTTGCGTCCAGCATCCACGTATCACGTTCGAAAGACAGAATATGAAATACAGTGAATGACGTTTCAAAGTTGAATAGCGCGGCTGTTAACAACAGCGCAATCACATTTGCAAGCAATGCACCAAGCATCACGATAACTGCTACAAGAACAGAGAAATGCTTCATGTCAAACACGTACTTGCCGATTCTCACACGCAATTCTTCTTTTGATAGACCTTTCACTCGCTTATGCAGCACCAATAACGCGGCTATACCGGCGCCAAATACAATCAAGCCCATCGTAAGCAGACTGTTCCCTTGCTGAAATAATCTCCGCACTTCGATCAAATGATCTTTTTCCCGTTCATTAAAGAAGTCTGTCTGAATCGTCCCTGACCCGAATCGCAAATACCCCAGCAAGTAACCTGACTCTTCATCAGCCATTTTCTTCTCTACACGATCGTATGATCCGACTTTTTCAAATTCCCGATGAATGAAATTTTCATCGAGCGCCACGGCTTTGGCGTTTGAGAAATAT
>JACRKM010000040.1 GCA_016219765.1 Candidatus Woesearchaeota archaeon | reverse complement strand
TATACACGACGAGAAAAAACTCTTCGTCGCCACGACGCTCGCTGCGCCGATTTAGCTCACATAACGAACCGAGAATCGTGCGAGACTGTGCAAGAACCGTAAGTTCGCAGGTCGGTGGGGACGCTTTCTAAACAAAAGTACAAAAATATTCAAAAGATTTTACGCTGCCTTAGGCTGAGCGATGTACGATTCGACCGTTGCAGAGCTTAGATTGAGCGCCTTGCCGATCTCTTCGTAGCTGATGCCTTGGCTGTACATGAACTCGGCTTGTGTTCTGCGCATGTTTTCGTATATGTTCTTGCGTTGCATGCTGCCGTGCATGTCTGAGCCGGTCATCCTGCTTGCAGACTTCGCTTTGGTTTCCTTCTCCTTGTAGGAGGCTGATACCTTGGACGCCTTGGTGGCCAGCTCTTCGATCTGTGAAGAATAGTTTCTGCTTTCAGCAGCAGGGAGTTCTGAGACTGCCTGATACGCGTTTTTCAGCTCGGTTGCAGTGTAGCCAAGGTTGGCAAGCGAGCCTTCAAGATCGGCAGTGAGATTGCTGTAACCTTCCTGGCACTTGCTTGAGCCGTAAATTGTGTGGACTTTATTGTCCTTGCCTACCACATGATCCTTGACCGGCCGCTCCATGTCTGGCATTCCTGGCCTGCAGCGTGCTTCAAGGTCAGCGAGTTTGGCGTCAACCTTCGGGAGGTGTTGATTATAGAAATTCAATGTTCTCTGCGCACCCGCGATCATCGTGTCGATGGCGACTTCCTTCTCCGATTTTACAGCTGCCGCGTCATAGTGTTCAAGAAGCGAAGGGGTTTCAATAAGGTTTGGCATGTATGCGACTGTCGGAGCAGTGTTCGATTCCGGAAACTTTCGTATAATCTCGGACGAAGCGGTTACTTCTGGCTTTGTCTGATGCGCTGGCTTGAGTTTTGCGCTCGCGTCCTTGCAACTGCCCGCGTATTTTACAGCGTCTGCTGCAGTGTACTCGTTATTCCTTAGAGTATTCGTAAGTACAACTCTGCGATTCTTCTGCAATTTTGGATGATTAACACGCTGCGCCGACGTGAGTTTTTCAACACCATTAAGCTCGTCAGCAGTGAGTTTATCTCCGAAAATCTCGGTTTCTCCAAGACCGCGTACTTCGAATGTTCCGGTGAAGTTTACATCGCAGAAGAGTGACTCAATTGTCTTTGCGCGCTCGTTGGAAAGTTTAAGGTTGGGCTTGTCATTTCCTTCAACGCTTGCAAAACCGTCGACGTAAACCAAGTCATTTCCGACTTTTGAAATGTACTCGGTCAACTGCGCTTTGACAGCGTCTCTCGTGAGCGGTTTTCCATTGGCGTCCATGAATTGTGTTGCTGAGTTGTAGGCAAAAAGAAAATCAAGCCGGTGTTTTTCTTTTGTTGAGTTTGCCGGTGATTCTGCTCGCGGTGTTGCCTGTATGATCGCAGCAGTAGCAGCCACTGGCGCTTCAGCATCTCTGGCTGCGCTTGTTCCGCTTATACCACTTATGCTTATAGCGTCGCCGTTTCCTGTGATGTAATTTGGTTGCGCTGCATCAGAAGCTGCATAAGAATGTGTACCTGTACTCGCCGCGCTTGTAGGTCGGGGTTCTGGGAAAGAGTATTCTGTGTTGTTGGCAACGCATCCAGTCGCTGCGCTAATGAGTCCTGCTGAAATAATTGCTTGGATTGTTCGTTTTTGTTTCATGTTTTCTATGACCTCTCGCGTTTTGAATGTATCGAATGAATCTGCGGTTTTAGGGGTTTTATTAAATTTACTTGATGGTTTATTGCTATAAAACGAAAATACTAAAGATCTCCGTGCATATGTAAATAAACATTGATTCTAATCCCCACGTCCCTTTTTAGTGCCGCAACCAATGCATTATTTGTCACGGCAGAGTGGCACCTGTATATAAAACTTGTGCTTTAGTATTTAATTCAGAAGGGCGATTGTGCTGGCTTGGTATTGGCTTTATAAATAAAACGTGGCTAGTAAATACTGTAAATTTACTGTGAATTACTATGCACAAAAACTTCGCTAGAGGTTTTTGTGTTGGGTTTAAAACCCTGCCCTTTAGGGCGAAGTTTTTGGCATCCTAAAAATCCGCCTATCAAAGCAGGCGTTCCGTCAAACTCCGCACTTTAGTGCGGAGTGGAACGCCTGCGGCGGATTTTTATGATATTACTATTATAAATTACTAGCAAAATCATATTACTGGTAAATAAGAATTTAAACTATGGGGATGAAGGCAGTTCGATGTGGACAAAAAATAAGGTTTTTAGGCGCCGGTGGTTTCGTACGATAGTTGGCTATACACTCGTGTTCGTTGGTGTTGTTGGACTCTTTCTTCCAATCCTGCAAGGCACCCTCCTGATTATGGCAGGTCTTCTCATTCTCAAACCGCGGTTTCTGCGGAAACATCTGCAAAAATTCAAAGTACAATTCAAGAAATCTGAAATTAAGACTGGCAAATGAACGTATTTATTTAGTAGAGTCGTGGCAGCGCTGCGATCATCAAGAGCTAAACAAATACCAAAAATTAAGAACGGTAAAAAGCGAGAACTGTAAGAAAGAGCAGTGCATGTGTGAAAAAGTTAAACAATCAGGAGAAAAAAAGTTCAGCGGCTTTAGGCAACCACGCCGCAGAGCAGGAGTGGGCAAACTATATTCTTTCATTGCGCCAGGACATAGAGGAAGTGAAGCGCCGCGTGGCCGATATGCTCGACTTGCCGGTGATTGATATTCCTATCAAGATTACCTTTGTTCCTGGTCAAAAGAACATAGCTGATTACGTCTGCAAAGTGAACGGCGATTCGATTGAGTGCGATCTTATGCGGCTGTTTTTGGATATTTATGACATAGAAGAATCGCTCAAGTTTGTAGCGAACAGGAAAGACCTTGTTCTCTACATAATCGCGCACGAATATACCCACTTCATGCTGTTTGTCAAAGAGCCAACGCTCTTCCGCTTCCGTCCGGGCCTCATGACGAGCGAGAAAGAAAAGCGCGCTGATTTGTATCGTATGGGATACTCGACGTATGAGCTGTTTGCTGATTATGTTGCTAACCGGCTGTTTCCAGAAGTCCACAAAAAGGTGCTTGCACGGATGAACCTCGACGAGATCGGCCAGCCTTACAAGAATCACTGCAAAGAATTCTTGAAAATGAAGAAGGGAGAATTTCTAAAAGCCCTTAAACACTGGACGCTTATCGTTCCCGATTCGCGCATCATCGATGCCGTGAAGAAATATCATATAAAGGTGCGTATCGGCAAGAAGACCTTGGTGTGCGAGGTCTAAGGGGAGGTATTACGTTCATGGCAGTTACTGTGCAAGAAATGAAATCGCTCGAAGATGCTGCAGAAAAGCACGGCACGCCAAAACTGGTGCTTATGGAGCGGGCAGCAGAAGGGATTGTTGCAGTGCTCGAACGCAAGTTTGATCTGCAAGACAAGACGATTCTCTTCGTTTGCTACCATGGAAACAACGGCGGCGATGGTTTTGCTGCAGCGCGGATCATGCATGAAAAGGGATACTCTGCGAAGGTTTTGTTCATCGGAGAAGAAGCAAAGCTTAAAGCAGAGGCCAGAGAGAATTATGTTCGATTGAGGGAGTCGGAGAAATCTGCTGGGCAGATATTCGTTGATCGCTTCATCGACGCAAACATTATTGTCGACGCCATTCTTGGCCTTTCCGCATCCGGTCCGCTGGCGCCCGCCTTGGTTGTCGCAGTTGACAGGATCAACGCATCGTCAGCCATCAAAGTGTCGATCGATATTCCCACCGGCATCGATCCTGATGCGAAAGTCGTCCATAGGCCTTCAGTGAGATCAGACCTGATTATCACGATGCATGACCTCAAACCGTGCCTGCTGCCGTATAGGGATAAGACTGCGGTTGTGGATATCTTCCTTCACTGAATCGCTGAGAATAATTGCCTTCGCATTCCTAAGCCCTCACGCCGCCGCAGGTCTTCCTGCATAGTCCGCCGTTGCAGGTGCAACCGGGGGGACCGACCCACCTCGCAGATTTATCACCGTGTTCACGAGAATAATTGCTGGCATTGTTGTAGCCGGAACTTGCTGTTTCACTAACATCGTAGCTCGGCAGCCTTGTCGTCATGTATTCCATAATCATCACAAATCAATCACAAATCATTATTGTCCTACGCCAGGATTGTATAGAAAGTGTTTCTTGCTGTTAATATAGTTTTCTTTAATTTGCTTCGGGTTTCTGTCACAAAAAAGTCACGCGCGCGGTTGTAATTCTGTCCGTTTTGTCACACAATGTCTGCCGCAAGTAGACGAATCCTTATAAGCAATAGATGCTTTATGCTCCATCATTGACGGGTCAGTCCCATAGTTGGCAGACTATTGAGAACATTGAGAACACGACGACGATGTACAGCAGTTCGCAGCACAGCTTTGAAGGAAACCTGGAAGGAAAGATGCAGAAGCCGGCATGTACAAATTTGTATCAGCACGGTAATGATTTCCGTTCATTCTTTGAGCAGGTCGTCGAAGAGAACATTTCTGCGCCGATTGGCGATATTTCGCACGCAATGGCCGCAGGTCTCGAATCACAAATGCTCTCCGCGGTGCAGGAGAAACCATTGACGCTCAATGAAGCAGGCTCGAGATTCGACCAAAGGTAACTGCCGACGCTTCTCAAGAAGAGTTACGGCAATCTGTCGAAGGCAGGAGAGCTTGCAGGATTCGATCGCCGTACTTTATACCGTCGGCTTGAAGAGTACAAGGGTGATGATCGCTTCGATCCTGACCTGTACCGTCCGACAAAGGAAAAGCGACAGTTGCAAGAAGAGGTTCTGCGCAGCTCGAGCGAGCAGCCAGAGTATTTCAAGCCAGAAATAGTAGAGGAAGTGCTGACGCAATCGCTTGAGTCGTTCAAGGAAGTGATTCATCCGTCCCTATATTCGAAACTTGAGAAAACGATAGACGAAAGCGCTTCAAAAATTGCTCAAGATCTCAACAGCAGATCCTATGGTTTGGGGCGCGCTGAGCAAGTTGATTGTATCCTGTCATCGATTTCCTCATTGAATTATGAAGATGCCCGCGCTGTGTTTGAAAAGAAGTTCATCTACACAACCCTTGCGCAGACAGGATTTGATGTCAATAGGGCGGCCAAGTACCTTGACATTTCCGAAAAGACGCTGCATCGTAAGATTAAAAAGCACGGGATTGATCTTGCGGCAGAGGTTGCGCTGCAACGAAGTGACGCAGTTAAGCAACCTCAAGAATGTGCAGAAGGCGCGTCACAAATGATGCAAACTGTTGCGGATGGACGGCCGGTGAGTGAAGTTCAGCGTCTTCGTGAATTGATGAAACAGTATCAGCGCCGAATCGAAGAGCGGCAGAAGATAAGTGTTGTTGTTTCTCCAGATCAAAAGGGCGCAAAGCGCCTGAGTCTGAAAGCAGCGTAGTTACTGTGTGGCATTCTTGCGCGTCAACGGCGTTACTGAGAAGTCCAGCACAGCAGGCACGTTCGACGCTGCCAACAACCGTCATGCCGGCACACTTTCCACCACCGCCTTTTCGCGAGAGATAGAACACTAACGCATCGATACCGACAAGGGGGTTGTCCCAGTGATGGCTGTCGCCCTCACTCACCTCCTTCGGATTAGACTCACTTGCTTCGCTCGGAGTCTAACGCTCAAACATTTAGTCGTTAGACTTCCGCAGGAAGTCTATCTTAGTGTGGGTT
>JACRKM010000038.1 GCA_016219765.1 Candidatus Woesearchaeota archaeon | reverse complement strand
GCATAGAAGATACTTGTATAGAAGATGCTCCTTCAAAAATTGGACCGTCGACAGGAGAAAAACGAGAGGATCAGCGCATTATTCTAGCTACCTCGGTTCCTGTTCCGCCGCGGAAAAGAAGCGACTCTCTAACAAATATTGGCGTACGATCTCGTCCGAGAAACATTCAAGGATTAGAAAGTATACCATCAAGTATACCAGCTTTACTGGACGAAAAATCCACGTATGCTGCACGATCTACGCCATCTGCGCGTACCGCTTCTTCCACTGCCTCTCGAAGGTTAAATCTTCCACCGATAGAACCTGAAAAGCGCCCTATTATCGCAAGTTATCTTGCGCGGGAGGCGCTTGAAGATGTAGAGCAGAATCCTGCGCTCGCGCAAAGCAAGATCGAAGCCGCAAAGGAATTGATGCCAGAGCGTTATGATTTATTGCATGCAAGCGCGCGAATTTATCTTCGCTTGGGTGATCATCTGCAAGCACGGCGCGAGCTTCACGCCGCGGATGCGCTTTACAGACGGTTACGCCAAGATCATCAAGATAATGCTGAAAGCGAAGTTGACAGCGATTTTCTGATTGCACAAGCACGCGTGTACAGTTCACTGCGTGATAACGAGCAGGCCCTTTTGCGCCTTGACGAGATTCTCGCCGCCGATCCAGTTCATCTTGATGCAAGAATAGAGAAAGCGCTTGTGCTTTTGAATCGTATTGACCGCAAAACAGGACTTGAGCTCTTGCTAGGAGCCCTTCCACAATTGAAGCGAGGCTCCAAGAAATTCTATGATCTCAGGACGCGTGCGGCAGAAGAGACTGAGAAGCTCGCATTTGCTGCACGCGAAGAGCCACTAGATAGGCTGCGTGCATTTTCTATTATGGATTATGCAAAAGAATTATCACATCTGCTGCCTGCATTCGCGCAGTGCGTTCTTCATTTGCGCAGCGTATGCTCTAATGCGCACTTTCAATCGATGCCAGTTATATTGCGGCCAAGAAAAAGCGTGGCGTCACCGAATGATGCAAATGAAGCTGTTGTTGACTGGGCATTCACGTATATGTGTATCGTCAAGGAAAGCGACATTCTTGAATATTTCAGAGAACTCAACAATGAAGAGATGCACCGGTATTCAAAATCGCTCATTGACACAGTGAATATGCATCCCACAGAAATGTATGTCTTATTTTATTCAGGCGAAGCTTCACAGATCCCATCCCGCATCTCGCCCGCGCTTAAAGGCCACTGCAATGCAAGGCTAAAAAAACAATTGATGGAAAATAATATCTGCGTCTATGACCTGCAAGAGTTGAATGGTTTTGTTGATGCGTACGTGAACATGCAGGCACAATACGGGCAAAACGTCCCGGCTGATGCTGTGAAGGCTAATCTTGAAGAGCACGTTTTTGCGCTGTGCGATGCAATGATTTCCAGCAAATCACCTTTCTGAGTACCAGTTAGTAGTGTTATAAGTTCTTAAATGCGATTTCGATAAAATGGCGAGACATAGCTCGGGCTCTCTTAAGAACCGATAAACAGGAATAAAATACGGAAATAAAATACGATAAGCATAACAATAAAAAACCGTAAAAGTTGGTATTATGGCAGTAGCACCACAAGCGGCACAATTTATGACGTTGCTGGAACCATTTCTCAATCAGTATTTTCTCAACCCGGGAGCACTAGTGTTTCTGAGTGTACTCCTGCCCCTCATTATCATTTACCTGATCCGGCCAAGGCCGCACAGGAAGAAGATTCCTGCATTGCTGTTTTTTCTCAAAGAGACGACAAGGATCGAACATCGTTCCTTCTTTCGGCGCCTCTTCCGCGACCCGCTTATCCTCTTGCAAATCGTTATCATCATAGTGATCTGCGCTACGCTGGCACGGCCATTTGTGAATGTTGCAGAGGAAGTTCTTACAGAACGCGTGTTTATTTTGATCGATGTTTCAGCAAGCTCGCAGGTAGAGGTTGGCGGCATCAGTCGATTTGAGCAATCGATCACGCTGGCAAAAGAGCGTCTTGCAAAGGAGAATACTATTATCGCGTTTGGAACTATTCCTGAAGTGCTTGGTACAGATGTAACAAAAGAGCAGACGATAAACATCCTTAACAGCCTCAAGCCTCTTGATACTCCGACAAGCCTCTTTGATGCGATCGTCTTTACACGCAATCTCGTCAGACCGAAGGATCGCGTCATTGTCTACTCAGACTTTATCGAGTCGCACGGCACAAAGAACTTTATCACTGCGAAGAGCATCGTTGAAGCTGCAGGAGCAAAAGTGGAATTTGTGGATGTATCGCAAGGTGAGAAAGGGAAGGCAAGACCGAAAAATATCGGTATCGTCGATTTGGATGTAAAAGAGGACAAGACGTCGTTCATTGTGCAGAATTTTAATGACGATGAGGAAAAAGTGCGCATCGATGTTCCTGGAACGAATTTGGCTGGGCAGCTCTTGACAATTAAGCCGAATAATAAAGAAGTTTTCACGATAGATACGCCGCAGGGCATCACTGAAGTGAAGATCATTCCGCAGAGCGGGCGTGATGAGTTCTCTCTTGACAATAGCGTATGGATTGCGTTCCCCAAAAAAGAAATGATTGGAGTCGCAATCGTGTCGAACAGGCCCAATAAGTATTTGCAGACCGCATTATCAGTGCTTGAAGGCGTCACGGTAATGATCGACACGCCTCCAAAGGTTCAACATCTCAATCAGTTGGTCATCGTTACAGACAACATCGACTCTTCGATGATTTTGCCTGGCACTATGCGGGATATCCT
>JACRKM010000035.1 GCA_016219765.1 Candidatus Woesearchaeota archaeon | reverse complement strand
ACAGAGGCGCCGCCCTCAAAACCTTTCGTGAAGTTCTGCGCTGCCTGCTTGAATTGCTCAATGTTGTCGAAGCCAAATCTTTGAAGAAGGTCATAGTATTCAAACAACATCCGCATTTGATCACTTAGTGAGAGCGGCTCCAACACCTCCCCGGTTGTCAGGAAATGATTAATGCGCGTGAACAGGTGCGGATCATTCTTTGCAGCACGACCGACCATCACGTAATCGCAGCCTGTCTCTTCAAGCATCCTCGCTGCATCATGCTCACTGCGGACGTCACCATTTCCTATCACAGGAATACCGACAGCATTCTTTACGCCGCGGATGATACTCCAGTCCGCATCACCGCTGAATCCCTGTGACTGTGTACGCGCATGCACGGTGATTGCTGCAGCGCCGCTCTCTTCACAAATCTGGGCGACCTCAACTGCGTTGATGCTGCATTTGTTGATTCCAGATCTGATCTTAACTGTAACAGGCTTGTTGATATTATCAGCAAGCATTGCAACGAGCACCCCAACTTTAGCCGGGTCTCTCAGCAGTTCTGATCCGCAACCTTGACGCACCACCTTGTACGCCGGGCATCCGACGTTGACATCGATAACGTCAAACGAGTTCTGCAGTTTTTGCGCGGCAAGAAGGACTTCATATTCACTGCTGCCGAAGATTTGTACACCACCTGGCGATTCATTTGGAGCGACCTGCATCCGTACAAAATCTTTCCAATTCCCACGAACAAGTGCTGTACTGCTGACAAACTCGGTAAACGTCATTGCGGCGCCGGCGGACTTACACAACGAGCGGAACGCGACATTGGTCACACCACTCATAGGCGCAAGGATCGCTTTATGACATAATTTTGGAAATGAATTCTGCATACTACTTTGCAAAGAGTGTTTCTTTAAATAACTTCAGTTTCGTCGTAGAGCAGTGTCGAAATCCGTTTTCAATGTGCCTTTCAGTGTGCAATTAAAAGCATTTCTTGTCCAGACTTTTCTTTTGCATAATCTTTATATACAAGCCCCATGTGGGCTCACGTATGGAATGCAAGTTCTGTGTTGGGGCGCCAGCGTGGCTTATCAAGAGGTACAAGTTCTGGACAGTCTACCTCCAGAAGAACCAATCCTATCTTGGGCGGCTCGTCGTCGTCTTAAATCGGCACCAAAGTGATTTCTTTTCCACCACCGATGAAGAACGCATCGAATTCTACCACGTCTCGTACAAGATGAGAGAGGTGCTCAAGGCCGCGTTTGGTCCTCAGTCGTTTGATTACGCCTTTCCAAGCACCAAAGAAGCGCACGCGCATATGCTAATTCTCCCGCGATACGCGCAGCGTACGTCATTTAACGGCGTCGCGTTTGAGGATCCGCAGTACGGAAAACACTATGATCCATATCGTGAAGTCACACTTTCCAATGATGTATACACAAAACTTATTGAGAAGATAAAAGCAGTTGCAGAACCTTCACTTGAGAAGGCGCGAATTCTTAAATAACTATAAATAACTAGTAAAAATAACTAATTAGTAAATCATGCTTACGGTTTCAATTTCAAAACGTTTTTATATTTCGAGATTACTCCGCTTGTTTAGCGTACAGTTGAAGATTATGTTTTGAAGAATAGCGTCGTGAAATACATGGGATGGCTTAAAGATTTGTTCAAAGGCCCAGAACAGCAAGAAGAGGAATACATAGAAGTTGTAGATGCAACCCCCCCTCCACCGCCGCCTCCAAAGCCCGCGCCACAACCATTCCGGTGCAATGGGTGCGGAAGAAAAGCGATGGATTCGGGTAGTGCGGCTTGTTCTGCCTGTAACAAGAAATTTTGTCCTGTGTGCTTGGAGCCTAAGAGGCACACCTGCCGGGGAAAGAGATCCTACTAAGTTTTTCTTTTTGTTGATATTCTTTTGACCGCGTTCTAGCGTGGAAAAGAAAAATAAAGAAATTTAGAACGTGCAACTACGTCTTCAACGTCCGCGTTGAATATGCAAAAAGTCGCGACGCTTCTTGGTGTTAAACCTCAAGTATTCGGTGTGGGATTTCATAGCATACATCTAAAACATCCAAACGCGGTTTTACAACGCGCGCTCATCTTTCAAGTATTTGCTTTCGAGCCATCCTCTTAGGAATAAGGGCGGGCGTATACAGGTACGGCAGCTTCCATGATTCAAGAAATTCCCTGAACTCTTCTATGTGCTCCAAGGGGGCAAGAATGAGCGAGTCAGAGAGTTTTATGCAATTCAGCGCGTCGGCAACGCCTTTTTTGCTACTTCTCCCATTAAGAGCATAATAAAACTTCGTCTTCATCAGCTTATCCCATCTCCTGAAATCATACTTGAACATCCCAAACGAAGTGAATCCATAATCTGCTGCAAGATTTCTCCTGTCCAAAAGGCTCTTTCCCTCACAAAATATGCTTTCCCGCGCATCAAAGGAGTCTTCCACCAATGTTCTCTTTGTTTTAGATATGATCGCGATGCCTTTGCTTGACTTCTCCAGTTCTTTACGGATCATGTATTCAACTTCTTTGTCGATCTTATCCTCAAAAAGAACGAGTACGTCAACATCATTTGGTCTTTCTTTCCCACGCACCGCCGAGCCAAATAAAATAATATCAATAACTTCAGAGTGCTGTTTTCGAATCCTGGCAAGTTTATTCCTTAATTTTATATCGTCCGATATCATCCTCTACAATCCTCCTGATCCTATCACACGTTTCTTTGTCAATAATCTTGGAATACGTATCGCGATACGTCGAAAACTCCCTATCAAGCTCTTTGAACAAGTCTGGAAAATTTTTCTCCAAAGAACGAAATCGAGCAGAGTGGTCTTTAGGCGATTCTCCTGTCTTTTCCACAAGCAGAAAGTCCTGGACTGCAAACAATGTCTTGAAATCATAAAAATCCGCCGCAGGCGTTCCACTCCGCACTAAAGTGCGGAGTTTGACGGAACGCCTGCTTTGATAGGCGGATTT
>JACRKM010000036.1 GCA_016219765.1 Candidatus Woesearchaeota archaeon | reverse complement strand
GAAGACCATGCTTCGAACAATAGCCGAAGGAAAGGACAATAATTTCGGTTTTTGGGAGATACGCACGAAGTTAATTGATCTTTCGCACCATACAGGATTCATGATGGCCCTCACGATTTTCTTTGCCTGCGTTGATGATCTCGACGTCTGGAGAAAAGACATTCTCGTATTTTTGCGTGCAAAGCACGCTATCCAGGATACGCCAAAAGTCAACATCACACGAGATAAGATTCGAGAAGCATCTGAACAGATTCGAAAGTGCACTTATCGGGACTTTGTTGCGTTCTACGAAGAGTCTGCCAGAAAAATAGGACTGCGTGAAGAAGAGATGAATTTGACCAGCACTGAACTTCAATATATTCTCAAGACCGTAGCAAAAGTCATGAACGAACGTTGGCAGAAGGAGTTCAACCAATCAACAGCGTAGGCTCAAGGAGAAGCATTCGCCAAAAGCGCGTAACCACTGCTGGTCAAACAGAACCAAAGAACCAATAATGAGGTTCTCCATAAGAAATCATAAAAATCCGCCGCAGGCATTCCACTCTGCACTAAAGTGCAGAGTTTGACGGAACGCCTGATTTGATAGGCGGATTTGTCAGAAACCTTTGGTTTCTGAGCATGCTCAGAAATGCTTTGCATTTCTGACATTTAGGATGCCAAAAACTTCGCCCTAACTGGCAGGGTTTTAAACCCAGCACAAAAACCTCTAGCGAAGTTTTTGTGCACAACATTTCTGGTTAGAAAAACGAAAACTTTAAGTATCAGTTGATATTTTAGATTATCAAATGATACGAAGAAATATCAGAGATAGAATACAACAGTACTTTTTCCTCAATCCAACGACAAAGTTGAGAGTACGACAGATCGAGAGAGTTGTAAAAGTCCCGCTCCCATCAGCCATTCGTTACACTAAAGAGTTGGAGCGAGAAGGAATCACCAAAAGATCGGAGATAGCAAATGTAACAACATATTCGGCGGATAGAAATTCCACACGATTTCTGCTCGAGAAAAAATTATTTAACATTCAACAACTTTTTTTGTCAGGGTTAGTTGATTTTCTTATTGAAGAGTTAAGCAATCCTGCTATCGTCGTTTTTGGCTCCTATTCAAGAGGAGAAGACATAGAAACAAGCGACATAGATATTTATATAGAAACACCTTCGAAAAAGAAGCTGAATTTAGAAAAATTCGAACGAGCACTTCAAAGAAAAATTCAAGTTTTCATTCACAAAAACATACGTGACGTCGAAAATAAAGAGTTGGCCAATGCTATCCTGAATGGCGTCATGTTACATGGTTTTATCGAGGTATTCGAATGAAAAAAGAGAACACCTGGAAAGAGTGTATTGAGAGCGCTTCTTCTGTTTCTGTAAGCCCCGACAAAGCAAAAGCGAGATCACTACGAGATACCGCTGTCGGAAGAAATCACTTTCTGGATAATAATAATGTTGATGAAGACAGTGCAAATTATATTTTTGAGGGGTATTATTCATCCGCTCTGGAGCTGCTTCACGCCCTGCTTTTGCTCAGAGGCTATAAAGTGACGAATCATATCTGTTCAGGATTTTACTTAAGAGATGTTCTGAACAAAAAAGCTGTTTTCCGACTCTTTGACGATTGCAGATTTAAGAGAAATTCTTTGATTTACTACGGAAGAACGATGGACTTTAACACCGCCAAAGACGCGATAAAGAAATGTAAGAGATTGCTAAAAGAGTTAAGCAAGATTCTTGACGATGAGACCAAACAGGATTGATTACAAAACGCCATTATATAGTTGAGCTCTTCGTGGAGCTTGTGCAAGCAGTTCTTATTGTAGACACACCACATTTGACACACGAAAAATTCACTGTGGCCTTGGTTGCACTGACCTGATCAAGGACAGAACAAGGTTCACCGAAATCCTTATAAACAACCTCTTTTCTTTGCTGAATAACCTGTGATTGATGAAGGCTGCGCTTACGCGAGGGCCTGAATGAGGAGAAATCCTAATTCTCCAACCGTCACAAGGACGATAAGAAACGATAGAAGTCAGTTTAATCACTAACGGGGTGCCGAATATGGCAGACAAAGAAATGATAGAACGAGTATATGAAGCAATCGAAGTAGCGAAACGCACAGGCAAAATCAAGAAAGGTACGAACGAAGTGACAAAGGCGCTTGAGAAAGGACAGGCAAAACTTGTTGCAGTCGCTTCAGACGTCAACCCTCCTGAGATCGTGATGCATCTTCCGCTTCTCGCAAAGGAAAAGGACGTCCTATGTGTCACTGTCGGAACAAAAGAAGAGTTGGGCGCAGCAGCAGGCCTCACAGTACCGACCGTGTCAGTAGCGATCGTCCAGGAAGGAGAAGCAAAAAAGATCCTCAAAGACGTTGCCGGCTACAAGGACTAAGGAACAGAACAAAGTAAATTATCACGAAGGTGTCACCAATGGCTGAAGAAAGAAGACAACAAGGCCCGCCACAGCGAACAGGCAGCCCCTCGCGCGGACCCATGCGAGGAGGCGGTGAAGAAGTCGCAAAAGGCGCGGTATCATTCACCGACGCAGTGCCTGCACGCGTCGAAGAGATCATAGGATACACCGGCGCGCGAGGAGAAGCAGTGCAAGTCCGCTGCAAAGTCCTTGCCGGACGCGACCAGAACAAGATCCTGCGGCGCAATGTCAAAGGACCTGTGCGTATGGGAGATCTCCTGATGCTGCGTGAAACAGAATTCGAAGCACGTCCGCTCACCAAGGGCGGCAAGCACTAGACGGGGTATCCACGATGGTCAATTGCACATTCTGCGGAAAAACAATCGAACGCGGAACAGGAACCATGTTCGTACGCGTCGATGGCAGCATAAATTATTTTTGTTCAACCAAGTGCGAAAAGAATACCAACAAACTCAAACGAAAGCCTCGCGAGACTCCCTGGACTACAGAAAGCAGACTCTGGAAAGAATCTGGTGGGGCGGGCTCTTCTACAAAAAAGAGCGCCAAGGGTGAAGAGCTGTGATAGAGAAGACGCTTGTTCTTCTCAAACCCGATGCTGTGCAGCGCGGCCTTGTCGGTGAGATTATCTCGCGCTTTGAACGCGCAGGCCTCAAGATCGTCGCTATGAAGATGCAGTACGCTGGCGCAGACCAGGCAGGCAAGCATTACCTCGACGACGAGGCATGGATGAAGGCGGTCGGCGAGAAGACGCAAAAGACGTACGCGGCGAAGGGGCTCAAGATGGCTCGCACGCCGATAGAACACGGCCGCATGGTACGAGAGCAATTGATGGATTTTCTTTCCATGAGCCCCATCATCTCACTTGTGATCGAAGGCCACAACGCCGTCGCGCACGTCCGCAAGATCACAGGGCCCACGAGCCCAGAACACGCCGCCCCGGGAACAGTAAGAGGCGACTACTCGATTGATACATACCAACTTGCCGACACCTCAAGTCGCCCTTTGCAAAATCTCATCCACGCATCAGAAAGCGTCGTTGAAGCGAAGCGCGAAATCACTGTCTGGTTCAATCCTGATGAAATTTACGTGTGGGAGCGTGCCGACGAACATCTATTGTATCGAGGACTCAAATAAAGTGCTGCAAAATATTACAAGCCAACAACAAAAGCAACCATAACAAAAACAAAATATAACAAAAAAATCGTATTTGTTTAGCTCTTATGCTCACAGCGCCGCCACGACGCTCGCTATGTATGTGAAAGCGAATGTGTATTCCAAGAGCTGTGGAGACGTATGCGTTTTCGTTCAGCTCGCAGGTCGGTGGCGGCGCTGTGAGAGCGATTAGCTAAACAAATACAAAAAATCAAATTCAAAAACATTCACCGGTGATCCGCTATGGCAAAAATGGTTGACCGCGTTCTTGCGGCGATGGATAATGTTGAACGCATCCGAAACATCGCGATATGCGCACACATAGATCACGGAAAAACAACATTCTCAGACAATCTGCTGGCTGGCGCAGGCATGATGAGTGAAGACCTTGCAGGAAAAGCCTGCGTTCTTGACTTTCATGAAGACGAGATCCAACGTGGAATAACCATCGACGCCGCCGCAGTGAGCATGGTCCACGAATTCAAAGGGGCAGAGTACCTCATTAATCTTATAGATACTCCCGGCCACGTTGATTTCGGCGGCGACGTCACACGCGCCATGCGCGCCGTTGACGGATGCATCGTGCTGTGCGACGCGGTCGAAGGAGTCATGCCGCAGACTGAGACGGTATTACGGCAGGCGCTGCGCGAGCGCGTCAAGCCAATCCTCTTCATCAACAAAGTCGATCGCCTCATCAAGGAGCTCAAGCTTACGCCAGAAGCGATGCAGGACCGCCTCATGAAGGTAATCCTGCACGTAAACCAGCTAATCAGAAAGATCGCCGACGCAGAGTACGGCGAGAAATGGCAAGTCAATGTCAACGACGGTTCTGTCTGCTTCGGTTCAGCATTCCACAACTGGGGGCTATCAATCCCTTACATGAAAGAAAACAGCGTTACCTTCAAAGATATCATTACAGCTTATGAAAAAGACGAAGTAAAAGAACTCAAGAAGAAGTGCCCCATCCACAAGGTCGTGCTTGATGCAGTCATCAGGCATCACCCGAATCCCAAACAGGCCCAAGTGTATCGTATTCCAAAACTATGGCACGGCGAGCTTGAAAGCAAAGACGGACAATCCCTCATTGGCTGCGACCGCCAAGGCCCTGTTTATTTTGTCATCACTAAGATCAGCGTCGACCCGCAAGCAGGAGAAATCGCCACAGGGCGGCTCTTCTCTGGAACCATCACCAAAGGAATGGGTGTATACCTCAACCGCGCAAAGCAAAACCTGCGCATCCAACAAGTGTTCGTCATGAACGGAGCAAAGCGCGAGATCATCGATCACGTCCCCTCAGGCAACATCGTAGCAGTTGGCGGACTCAAGAGCTACCCCGGGGAAACCATCACTCAAGAACCTGCAGAACCATTCGAAAAGATCAGCCACATCTTCGACCCAGTAGTCACCAAAGCAATCGAGGCGAAATCACCTGCGGACCTTCCACGCCTCGTCGAAGTCCTGCACATCGTCGGCAAAGAAGACCCCAGCATCAAGATCGAGATCAATGAAGAGACAGGAGAGCACCTCATCTCAGGAATGGGCGAGTTGCACCTTGAAGTCATCGAGAACAGAATCAGAACAGAAAAAGGGCTCCAGGTTACGACATCACCGCCAATCGTAGTGTACCGTGAATCAATCACGAAGCCGTCGACAGACGAATTCGAAGGAAAATCGCCCAACAAACACAACAAGCTGTACTTCCGCGTCGAGCCTCTCGAGCCAGAAATCGCAGAAGCGATCAAGAAAGGAGAGATCCACGAAGGACGAACACGTAAAAAAGACGAAGCAACCTTCCAGAAATTCATTGATCTTGGTTACGATTCAAAGATCGCAAGAAGCATCAAAGATGTCTTCAATGGAAACATCCTCATTGATGAAACACGCGGAATCGTTTACATCGGAGAGATCATGGAACTCGTACTTGACATGTTTGAAGATGTAATGAACAAAGGACCTCAAGCGCGCGAACCTTGCATCAATGTCAAAGTGCGTCTCATGGATTGTAAACTGCACGAAGATGCAATCCACAGAGGACCTGCACAGATGTACCCTGCAGTACGCGACGGAATCCGAGGAGCGATGAGCCTGGCAGGACCAGTCATGTACGAGCCAGTTCAACAGTTGCGATTTGAAGCACCCGTTGAATACATGGGAGAAATCTCAAAGATCATCGCAAACAAACGCGGACAGCTCCTCGATATGCAGCAAGAAGGAGAGATGGTCGCAGTGGTCGGCAAACTGCCAGTGGGGGAAATGTTTGGACTTTCGAATGACCTGCGATCTGGAACAGAAGGACGCGGAAGCTCATCAGTCATCGACCAAACATTTGAGCGCATGCCAATAGAAGTCCAAATGAAAGTCATAAGACAGATCAGGGAGCGAAAAGGACTAAAACTTGAAGTGTAAGATTTAGGAATCATTAGCAATTAATGAAGATTCAAAAAGCAATTTAAAGCGCTATAAGGTGTTTTCCCGGCTTGTTTGCAAGCTTTTCCCGTAAACCTTATAAATAGCCTCTAATTCCACCAATCAATCCAGAACATTATTAGAACCATCGAAGTTCCTAAAAAAAGCTTAAAAAACTTCAGATTCACAAAAAGAAGAATGGAGGACCAATAATGGCAAGAAGCAAACCACACATGAACCTTGTATTCATCGGACACGTTGATCATGGTAAATCAACGACTGTAGGGCGTCTATTGTACGATTCAGGCAATGTAGACGAACAAACGCTTCGAAAACTCAAAGAAAAGGCACAAGAGCTTGGAAAAGCGGGATTTGAATTCGCCTTCGTCATGGATAATTTGAAGGAAGAACGCGAACGTGGAGTCACTATCGATCTCTCACATAAGAAGTTCGAGACTACCAAGTTCTCATTCACCATTATCGACGCCCCAGGGCACAAAGACTTCATCAAGAACATGATCACTGGTGCTGCACAAGCAGACGCGGGTGTCATCGTCGTCGCAGCAAATGACGGACCTATGGCACAGACCAAGGAACACGTCTTCTTGTCACGAACACTGGGCGTTAACCAGCTCATCGTCGCCATCAACAAGATGGACATTAAGGGTGTCGAGTTCAGCGAGAAACGATTCAATGAAGTCAAAGAACAGATGAGTGCACTCCTTAAGACAGTCGGTTTCAAACCCGAGACGATGGCTTTTGTGCCGATCGCGTCGCTTGTCGGAGAGAACATCATCAAAAAGAGCGAGAAAATGCCCTGGTACAACGGTCCATGCCTCCTTGAAGCAATGAACAATCTCAAGGAACCAGAAAAACCGACGCATTTGCCATTGCGCCTGCCTCTCCAGGATGTCTACAACATCACAGGTATAGGAGTCGTCCCTGTAGGACGAGTCGAGACCGGTGTCATGAAAGTCAATGATAAAGTGATCATCGTGCCTGCGCGCGACGGAAAAGGAGTCGTCGGCGAAGTCAAGACGATCGAGATGCACCATGAACAGATTTCAGAAGCGGAGCCAGGAGACAACGTAGGATTTTCTGTTCGAGGAATCGGTAAAAAGGACGTCGCACGCGGAGATGTGCTTGGTCACCTTGATAAGCCTCCAACTGTTGCAACAGAGTTCACTGCGCAGATTGTTGTTTTGAACCACCCAAGCGTTATCACAATCGGTTACACTCCGGTGTTTCACATCCACACTGCACAGGTTGCTTGCCAAATCACACAGATTGTCAAGAAACTCAATCCAGCGACTGGAGAAGTCCTGCAGGAGAATCCTGACTTCATCAAGAACGGCGATGCGGCCATCGTCAAGATAAAGCCGACTCAGCCACTGTGCCTTGAGACCCAAAAGGAAATTCCACAGATGGCACGATTCGCCATCCGCGACTCAGGAGCCACAGTCGCTGCAGGAATGTGCGTCGACCTTGTCAAGAAGGCGTAAATCTTTTCAACTTATTTTAATTGTTTTTGTGATGCTTATAACAAATACGACGTTTGTTATGAGACACGCGCGAACCGGAAGACACCATGCAAAAAGCACGCATCAAACTCACAAGCAACAATATCGACAAGATCAACGAGATCTGTTCTCATATCACCGAGATTGCTGAGAAGACGGGTGTCACGATCCGCGGACCGATCCCTCTTCCTACGAAGCGCCTAAAGTTAACCACTCGTAAGAGTCCTTGTGGCAACGGTAAAGCCACCTGGGAGCGATACGAGATGCGTATCCACAAACGCCTCATCGATCTTGGTCTTGACGAGCGCGCATTAAGACTCGTGATGCGCGTCCAGATTCCAGAAGGCCTCAAGATCGAAATCGAGATGCTTGATTAACCACTTCTTCTCAAAAAAATCAATAGTTACCATCTGTGACTTGGTGATACTATCTTTCATGCAAGGGCTCTGTAGAAAATAGCACCGGCACGCTCACCACCACCGCCCCTTTGCGAGAGATAGAAAGAAGCACCTGCGCGCCGACAAGGGGGACGCCCCATCGGGGAATGTCGACCATAACGAATTACTGCGGTATCACGAGCTTGGCGTGGTGGTGAGTGAGCGCAAGGAAAAACACAATGGCGTATAAACGATATCTTGATCTTCACCTCAGTGGGCGCGCCGCAGGCATGCCCGCTCTTGAGATGATAAGAGCTATGCTCTTATGCGTCGAGCATCGCGGTGCTGGCTTGTCGAGACTTTCTACAGAGCCTCATGCAAGAAAACTTTTAAATACCATTCTCCAGTTTCGCACAACAACCGCGCCGCCGTAACTCAGCCTGGTTAGAGTGCGAGACTCATAATCTCGAAGTCCGGGGCTCAAATCCCCGCGGCGGCATTAAATCATTTCACCAAACTGCTACGGTGGCACAACCTGGCACCGCGCATAAGGGCAGACTGCCCTTATCAACCCCAGTCGAGTAAGACTTCCTCCGCTACGCTCCGGAAGTCTGACGCATCTCGGATGGGAAAATTTTTTCAACATGCCACGGTCGCATAACCTGGTATTGCGCAAGCCTGGAAAGCTTGTTCCCGAAAGGGTATCCCAGTTCAAATCTGGGCCGTGGCGTATAAGAAACAAGTAAACGAAAGGCCGCGGGCCAGACTCGGAACGAGAGTGACGTTGTCTGGGCCGTGGCGTTTTACATAATTGGAGGAAGTATCATGGTAGAAATTTTGAAGACTAAGAATAAAGGAGAAGTGTACGCGGGCTACTCGTTTGGAAACACCCGGAAAGTTGATATTGGAGATTTGTCAATTCCGACCCCTGATTTCTGCATGCTTGTCGCCAAACTTACTGCTGGAGAATATAGACTGCAAGTTCAAACAACCGAGCAAACACGTATTGATGTTCGTTACGACTCTGCACGAAAACAAGTCACGATCGGAGAATATGAAGTAGACGCAAAGGAATTTGGATTTCTTGCAAGGGTGGTATTCAAGGGAGGCTGCTTCTTGTGGGACATCAAGGACCCAACATATCGCCCTCCATTTGTTCACTTCGCCATCGCGTACGTAATGGAACACTTTCCTGCAGAACTTAGCGAAGATTCTTACTTGTGTGCATCGCAGCAAAACCTGTTTCAAGGACTTGAAACACGATTGAACTGAGAGTGACGAGATGATGTGTAGCTCAGTTCACGCTCGGCGGCCTGAGAAGATCCATCCCTTCTTCTTGAAGTAATACAGCATCGTTATCGACAGCAAGAACATGATGCTGACCATGATCCAGAAGCTGTGAGGGAACTCTTGGCCTGGCAACTCCTGGAAGTTCGTACCATAAATACCTGATATTACCGTCAGGGGAAGAGCGATCGTCGCTATCATGCTCAGCATTTTCATTACGTCATTCGTGTTGTTCGAGACTGCAGACATGTACATCTCAAAGGTGTTGGCGACAGCTTCGCGATTCGCATCAAGCGTGTCGGCAATGCGGATCGCGTGATCATAGACATCGTGAAAGTAAGGCATCGCTTTCTTTGATATGAATCTGTGTTCTTCTTTGGCGAGATTTCCTATTTTCTCACGCTGCGGAACAGTTATCTTCTTCACCTGCGAAAGGGATCGTTTGAGGTTGAGGATCTTACGCATAAGTTCGGGGCGCGGGTTTGAAAGTGCTTCGTTCTCAATCGGTTCGATCTCGTCGTCAATGCTCTGCAAAACAGGAAAGAAATTGTCAATCTCATGATCCAGTAACCGGTGGAATAAAAAATCAGTGCCTTTTTTCATTACGTGATCGAGCTTATCAGGGACAGACTTCAATTCCTCAAAGGAAGGGAGCACGTCCTTGTGATTACTGATGACAAAATTCTCTCCGATGACGCAATCCACTTCGACGAGCTCCACACCCGCATTTTTCGTAATCCCATAAAAGACACAGACCAGGTAATTTGGAAAGTCTTCGATTTTGACGCGCGTATTCACGTTGAGAAGGTCTTCAGCAGTGAGGGGGTGTAACTCATAGGCTTCGGCAAGCTTGTCTACCTCTTCTTTTGTCGGATTGATCAAATCAATCCAGTGCCTGTTGGTCTTGAAGCCTGGCAAGTCCTTGAGTTTTCCTTTCTTAATCGTGGTGCCATCGTAAATGAATATGTCAATCATCGTATCACTCGTTTTGTGTCTCAAGCTTTTCGCGAATCTTTTTTGCCACATCCTGCACCTGCTGTGCGGACGCATACTTGTGCCCTTGCCAATGATGGAAGCCATCGCCCTCAAAACGGGGGATGACATGGAAGTGCAGGTGGAACACCAGCTGGCCTGCAGCGCGAAAATTATTCTGCCCCAGATTTACACCATCAGCGCCGGTTCCTTCTTTCACTGCTTTGGCGACGCGCTTTGCAAGCTTGACAGTCTCCGCAAGCACTTCATCAGGCGTATCAAGAAGAGTCTCATGGTGCTCTTTTGGCATAACAAGCGCGTGTCCATTGTTTATTGGATTGATATCCAAGAATGCCAAGGCCTTGTGATTCTCGTAAATCTTTGTGCACGGGATCTCGCCCCTGATTATTTTGCAAAAAATGCAGTCTGTCAAGCGCTCACCTTGCTGCCAAATGTTTATCGAAAATGTCCGCGGCGGTGCCTTCTTTTTCAATCTTCCGGATTTGCGGTGGAATCAGCAGGAGATTTCTTTCACGAATGATCGCGTTGGCTGACTCTTTCAATGGAACTGATGTTGCACAGTAAGCGATGCCAATGCCCGCCTGCTTCATAATCTTCACGTCGTCTGAATTTCCTGTCACGTACACGACATCCTTTAGCAGCAGTTTGCGTTCCATGAGCCGGTCGCGCAGCACCTTCAACTTCGTCTGCGGCGTTACAAACCAGTCGAAAAAACCTGTGAAACAATTATTATCCAGAAAGATGTCATTGGTGAACTCAAGATCAAAACCCAGCTCAACTTTTGCGCGTTTGCCAAGCTGAGATGGCTCTTCGCCAACCAGCGCGACAGCGTAACCAATCTTGTGCAGCTCGGCCACCGCCTCCTTTGCGCCATTAGCGAACTGAACCTGATCGACTAATTTCATATATGCTCCCGCGTCATGCTGCTTCCACATTCGAATCGACTCTTGCGCAAATCTCCGGTCGTCCTTTTCGTGGTACTCAGCAATAATTTCTGCTGCCGCGTCCCTCGTCTCCATCAACCCGTGAAGCTTGAACCAGAGATCAAACGGTTCAATTATACATGCTGAATCGAAACACACAAGCTTAAATCTCATCATTTCACCGACTCATCTTACATCATATTTTTTCATTCTACTCTGGCGGCATCAGTTCTGTTTCCACATCAACAATGCTGCGGACCACGTCCGGGCCTTGCTCAAAACCAGTACGGTCAACAAGGAAACTGCGCATTCCTACTTCACGCGGCAGCGCATAGTCGAATCGGCGATCATCTCCGACATGGACAACCTCTGAAGGGTCGCACTTGAGCTTCTTTGATAACCACATGAAACCCTGCGCGGACTTTGCACGATCGCCAAATTCGTGCGTAGAAAAGACTTCAGTAAAATACGGACGCAATTTCGTGATCTCAAGTTTTTTTACGGCATATTCCTTTTTCTCTGCGGTGAAGACAACAAGCGAGTATCGCTTCTGGAGCGACGGCAACGTCCTTCGGACATCATCAAATACAAATGTGATCGCATTGTCATTCACCTCATCGAATACAGACCGCCAGTCAGACTTGAGCTTGAGGTGACGGAACCAATACTCTACATCACGAAACGCAGGGTCATCTTTGCCGTGCAGAGCATACTCGCGTGAGACGCGCTCGTATGCTTTGTCAAACGGAACGTTCCTTTCCCGAGCATAGAAAGAAGGGATGGCAAGATCCCAGATCTTTTCATCAAGGCGCAGATCAACAAGGCAGTTATAGAGATCGAATGAGACAAAGCGTATCATAAAGCCACCTTTTTTATGAGTATAACGCTCTTTTATAGTATATATACGTATCGATTTTATCGTCTCTGTAGAAAATAGCGCCGGCACACTCACCACCACCGCCTTATCGCGAGAGATAGAAAAACACACAAACACGCCGACAAGTTGGACGCCCCCAGCGGCCATCGATCCGCTGGCACTCGAACTCCAGTCCGATTTCCGCTTCGCTTCAATCGGACGACGAACATTGATTAGTATTGAGCGAAGCGAAATACTACGAGGTGGGTTGATAAGGGAGGCACTCCCTTATGGGGAAGGCACATTGGGGAATGTCAGCTCGTCGAGTGCACGTTCCCTATCCCGAGCCCGGCGTGGTGGTGCAGGCCGCCTGCTGTCGTCCCAACTCGCAGTGGGCGCGCCGCAGGCGTGCCCGCTCTTGAGATGATAAGAGCTATGCTCTTATTGAGCGATCGCGTCGAGCATTGCGGTGCCGGCTCGTCAAGACTTTCTACAGAGACGATTTTATGCTCTTAACCACTTCCTCAGCCATTGGACAATCAATTCAAAAAAATACTGTCGTGCCTCTTCTTGTCGAAACCAATGATCTGCACCATCCACTTCTTCCAGCACTTTTGGTTGCTTTGCGCCAAGAAAAAGCTGACGGGCTTCGCTAATCGGAACACGCAAATCATCATTTCCGTGGACAATCAGTATGGGAACCGCGACCATCTTCAGCGTCTCTAAAATGTCGTGGCGGCGTATAGAGGTTAGGTAGTCCTTGCGCAGGTTGTACATGGAATGGTTGTGAAATCCTTTCACCTCGAGCTCCCTGACTTCGTGCTCTGCAAGATGGGAACGCAGATGATGCTCAAGATTGCTTCGAGCACCCTGAACAACCAGACAACGAACACGAGAGTCTTGCGCTGCAATGAGGATCGCTATATCGCCGCCAAGATCTGTCCCAATCACTGCAATACGCTCTTTGTCTATCATCGGCAGTTCTTCAAGAAAATCGATCGCTGCCTCCACATCCTGGATCTGCTGCGTGATGGTTTGGTCCTCGAAGCGGCCTTCGCTCTCGCCATGCCCATGAAAGTCAAAACGCAGGACAGCATAACCAAACGGCATAATATAATTCGCAAGACTCGCAGGCAAGTCATGATATTTTGATTCGCCAAAGCCGTGCAGCAGGACAACTGCAGGAAACTTTCGGCCTTCTTCGACAGAATCGGGATAGCGCAAGATGCCTGACAGAGCCTGGCCTTTCTTATTCTGGAACGTGACATCTTTTGTGACCATTGCTACACCAGCACTTTTTTGAGGAAAGCAATGACTGCATCCAAAAGCTCCTTTTCGAATTCTGGCTTTGCAAAATTATGCTTTGCACCTTTGATGACGTGAAATTCCTTTCTTTCTG
>JACRKM010000037.1 GCA_016219765.1 Candidatus Woesearchaeota archaeon | reverse complement strand
TTGAGTTTTTCATCACTCACAACTCGGCGGCGGCGTTGAATCTGCTGCACAAGACAACAGAGATAGCATATGGAATTCAAACAACTCATTTCTCTTGTGACTGAACAAAAGGACTACCAGGACTGGAAGTGCAGGCACCCAAATGCTGCCCTTGTGCACGTGTTCGTCATGGTAGAGCCAAATCGTGCTGAGCAATACGATGTTGGATATTATGACCAAACAACAAAACAGATGGCATCGTTCACCGTGACGCGTGCGAAAGAGTATTTGGGCGTCCATGAGCACGACGAGATCCTCAAAGACCCCAAACATCAGATCAAGCCACTTGTTCCTGATGACGTGCATGTCGAGCTTATGGAAGCATTGGACATCGCAGTCAAACTCCAGCAGCACAAATACAAAAAAGATATTGCGCTCAAACACGTGCTGATCCTGCAGAAACTGCCGATTGGACAAGTGTGGAATATAACGTTTGTCACGCAACAATTCCAGACGCTGAACATCAAAATCAACGCGAAGACCGGAAAAGTGATCGAGGATTCGCTACAGCCCTTGTTCCAGTTTGGACCTGATAAGAAACGATAGTTCTTCCCGCCTGATTCTAGTCGTCCTCTTCACTTGACAACACAATAAATAAAAAGTATTTGTTTAGCTATCTGCTTAATCACGACTAGCACATTTTCCGCCACCGCCTTCTCGCGAGGGCGGAATATTTCGTTATCACTGCCGACAAGGGGGTTGTCCCATCCGGGGAATGTCGGCTATAACTACGCAGTATTAATGCACGAGCTGGCTGTGGCGGAAAATGAGCGAGGATGTGCGTAGCACGTCCGAGCGGTGCTGGTCGTGAAAAGTGTGAACGCACCAAGTGAGCTAAACAAATACAATAAAAATAGATTTGCTAAACAAATTATTGGGTGGTATATTGATAATAGGATTAACAGGCATGTACGCTTCTGGGAAAGATTCTGTTGCAGAATACCTCGTCAGCAAAGGTTTCAAACACATCTCGCTTTCTGATATGCTGCGCGAAGAGCTGAACAGAAGAAGTGTAGAGATAACGAGGGACAATCTGATCAGCATAGGCAACGAGCTGCGCGAAAAGTTTGGACATGGGACCCTTGGCGAGCGCGCACTTGAGAGCATCAAGCTAAAAGAGGGAGCTTATGTAGTAACATCGATAAGAACGCCGGCAGAAGCAAAGGCGCTTAGAAAACACGGTCATTTCTTTCTGGTCGAAGTCAGGAGTCCAATCAAGATTCGATTTGCAAGAATAAAACAACGCAACAGAGAAAACGACCCGAGAACACTCAAAGAACTTAAGGAAAAAGAGAAGATTGAAAGCCAGGAAAGCGGCCCGGGGCAGCAGTTGACAAACGTCGCAAAGCTTGCGGAGATCGTCGTGATAAACGACAGGAGACTCAAAGAGCTCCACAAGAAGGTTGATAGGCTTGCAGACGCCTTACGAAAGAAAGCTGAAAAATTGCCAGTGTACGTAAGGCCAAGCTGGGATGAGTATTTCATGGGAATCGTCGATGCTGTCTCAAAGAGGGCGACATGCGACCGAGGAAGGACAGCAGTGGTCCTTGTCAAAGACAAGAGGATCATCTCAACAGGTTACGTCGGCAGCCCTATAGGGGCGCCACACTGCGATGACGTGGGGCATCTCATGAAGAAAGTGACACACGAAGATGGCAACGTGTCACAGCACTGCATGCGAACCAACCACGCCGAGATGAATGCTGTTGCGCTGGCAGCAAGAAACGGCATTTCGATAGATGGAGCGACACTCTACTGCAAACTCGCGCCATGCTACACCTGCGCAAAAATGGTGATCAATGCTGGAATAAGAAGAGTAGTCTGCCAGAAGAGATACCATGCTGATAAGGAGAGCATGGAACTTTTCAGGAACGCACGCGTAGTGGTTGAGGTGCTTGACAACACAGTCGAAGCGTACAAGAACCAGTGAAGCAAAGCTTGGCGAAATAAGCGAATTTCCTCATCACATTTATAAACCAGATGAGCTTGTTTTTTTCTCTATGATAGTTGGAATTACCGGACCGATCAGTTCTGGAAAAGGCAAAGTCGCTGAATTCTTTATGAGAAAAGGATTTACCCACCACTCATTCTCTGCCGAGATACGTGAGATAGCAAAAGAGAGAAGTATCAAAATTAACCGAAAGAATCTTAGCAAGCTCGGTGCAGACCTAAGAGAAGAAAGTCCCAAAAAATCTATACTCGGACAAAGGTTGCTTGAAACAATAAAAAAAGAGATAAAGCGTGGGAAAAAGAAATTCGTTCTCGAAGGAATAAGAGACGTAGACGAGATAAAGATGTTTCAAGATTACGAAAAAGAGAACAAGAAAATGCCATTTGTGTTGATTGGCGTGAATGCGCCGCAGAAGACAAGATTTGAACGGCTGAGATCTCGGGCAAGGCAGGGGGACACGAAGACGTTCGCAGCATTCAAGAGAATCGATGACAAAGAGACCCTTGGCAGTGGGGGGCAGGAAGTAGGGAAGTGCATGAGGATGGTGGATTATCTGATCAAGAACGATGGGACCACTCAAGAGCTAAAGCGAAAGGTCGAAAGAATAATAAAAAAGATGGTATTTGTTTAGCTCTTATGCTCACAGCGCCGCCACGACGCTCGCTATGTACGTAAAAGCGGAATGTGTATTCAAAGAGCTGTGGAGACGTATGCGTTTTCGTTCAGCTCGCAGGTCGGTGGCGGTGCTGTGAGAGTGATTAGCTAAACAAACACAAAAGATGGCATAATTGTTATCTTGTCATGAAAATTCAATCAACTTCTCACGGGATTTGTGGCCGGAGAGCAGTTTACACTTCTTCCCAGTCAACTTCTTCAAGAAATTCAAAAGCTCAACGTTTGCCTTATCCTTTTCAGGCACAGCAGCGATAGCAATGCGAAGGGCGTTTCTCGATTCATCCCAAGAAGCGATCTCATTTTGCTTTGCGTTTGGTTTCACAATCACCCGCAGGCGATTGTTTGAGATGAATAAAAAGATGTCTTTTTCCATGTTTTGATATTTTTAGAATTTCTTCAACATACTTTTTGTACGTGTTCAGCTCTTTTTATGTAACTATCTATTCTCCAAGTATTGTTCTTATTTGTAGTCCCTCCAAGTGTGCTTGCATTTTGTGCAGCGCAAGAATTTGGTTTCAGCTTCGTCACCTGACCGCGTCTGCTGTAGCCAATAATACGCTGAATCATTGCCGCATTTTGGACAGTGCTCTGCAGTCGCCGGGAGGGTTTCAAAATCTTTGTCCGCAACTTCAATCTTCATGTCGTGCTTTTTACTTACCTTTTCCGTGAGTTTAGTAGCGCTCCCTGCAGAGCTGTGCCCGCACGAACATGCAAGAACTCGCTTGCCTTCTATCACTTTTGGCATCAATAGCGATTTACATTTTGGGCAAAACATCATAAACCTCCACCACACACCCGCACATTAATCATTTACATAAAGATTTACATAAATATAATCAGTTACACAATCAACTGAAATAATCCAATCAGCTTCACAAAACCAATCTTGATATATCCCAAATACGGTATCCGCACTACTGCGCGACCGAGGTAGACATCTTCAGGAATATAACTTTCAAAACTAAATGATGCAGCATTGTGATCTCCTTTCGTCGTAAAAGATGCCTCTCCATTTTTTTCTTTTACCGTTATCACACGGTGAATGATCGGATCAGCGCGGAACGAACGAAACACTATGACCTCCCCAACACGAACGTCTTCGGGTGTTGTTCCATACAGGATCATGATGTCGCCGATGTTAAAACCATTTTCGAATGGAAACTCTTGAAAATCTTCTCTCGTAATTCCCTCTTGCAGGTAATACTCTTCCTGCGAGCATGATTTCTGACCGCAAAGCGCACTAGACGACCACCACTTATCGAACGATCCATCATGCTCCATACTGCCTGATACTACCGCGACGATCGGGTAAGATGTGTTCAATATCAACCCCAAACCAGGATACACGATGAATTTTATGATCAAAAACGCAAGAATGATATTTACAAACCAACTTGCCCATGAGTCTTCCTCCCAGATGAATTTCCAAACGCTGTGTGCCACACGTTTAATGTTTAAACGTCTCATGCTGCTTTGCCGTTGAATGAGGCATATAAAGGTTTCGTTTAAAAAGGTTTAAATATATAACGAGCCGGTGTTCGCCCATGAAAAAACTCGAACGCTTCTGTCCACGGTGCGGAAAGAAAGGCATTTCACAGGAAAGCGCATTGTGTGGAGCGTGCGCCGCGTTAGCGGCAGGACTTGAATTCAAGGAAATTATTGTAACAATTTGTGCCTACTGCGGCAGATTCCGGTTGCGGCACAAATGGGTTGAAAGCAAAACAGCAGATGACGCGGTGGCAGCTGTCGCATCCGAAAAAATCAAGCACGAAGGACAGCAACGGACACAGATCAGCTCAAGCCTACCCCACAAGAACATCAATCCCGGCATCGATCTCGACTTTGACATCGACGTGTCTTTCGGCCGTGAAGGTTACAGGGTTCCTGGAAGAATCAGGGGCACAGTGTGTCCATATTGTTCAAAACAGGGGACGCCATACTTCGAAGGCGTTCTCCAGCTGCGCAGTCCAAGTAATGAACTTATCTCCTATGTGCGAAATGATATCGCCAAACACCAGTCACGGGGAATCTTCATCACTAAAGAGATTCCTGAACGCGACGGAATCGACTTCCAGATTTCATCAAACAAGTATCTGCGGGCGCTTGGCAAACGAATCCGTGCACGATTCAGTGGAGAATTCAAGGAATCAGCCCGTCTTTTCACGCGCGACCGACAAACCAGTAAAGACGTATACCGGCTCAGCGTTTATTTTCGGCTGCGGCCCTATGCAGTCGGGCAAGTCGTCAAGAAAGGTGAACGCGAAATACAGATCACCAGCATCGGAAAACGGGTATGCGGCATTGATATAAAGAACGGAAAGAAGGTATTTCTCGAATAGTGTGCCGGCAGCTTATGGTACAACCGTCACGCCACTGTACTTATTATCGTCCGGACACCCCAATACAGCAGAAACCCTGTAAGGATCATCGCCGCGTAATTCGTCCAGTCGCTGAAGTCGACCCTGAAAAACCAGCGCAGCAAGTCTCTTGTGGAATCATTCATGGAAATCACGCGTTCGTGTTTCTTTTTTTCGCGATCTATTTTTTGCTAAGTTCGACAATCGCGATTTCAATCGTCGTAATCGCTGTTTCGCAAGGAGGCGTTTCACCCTTGCAGAGATCGGTCGTGGCTCAATCAAATGCTTTAGTTTACTCTCGCGCTGAGCAAAATAGTCTGTTTTCTTCTTGACCTCAACCGGTGATAGCAGAC
>JACRKM010000034.1 GCA_016219765.1 Candidatus Woesearchaeota archaeon | reverse complement strand
GATTTTCTTGAATGATTCTGGTGTGGAGTTTGGTGTTGATACGGTGGTTATTGATTGGAATGCTAGCGACGAGTTTGTTGTGTTTAGGGAGGCTAATGTTAGTTTCCCGAATGGTACGTTGTTGCAGCGTTTGACTGCGGATACTGAGGACTTTACGTTAACTAGCAATAACCTTTCAGTAACGGGAACCTATAACATACGAGTTTTCACTAATGATAGTGCGGGTAATGTTAATCTCACTAACGTGAGTTTCACGGTCTCGGACACGACGCCGGCGAACGTTACGCTTGTAACGCCGGCCAATAACTCTTACTTAAACAGAAGCACCTTCAATATATCTTGCAACACAAGCGACAAACAATTGAAGAATGTGAGTTTATTCCATAACATTAGCGGTTCTTTTGTGCTTAACCAGAGTGTGAATGTTTCGGGTACAGTGAATGTGAGTAATTTCACTTTGACTGGTGCGCGTGATGTTGGCTTTGTATGGAATTGTTTAGTGTTTGATATAAGCGGTAACCAGATCTTCGCTCAGAGTAATTTCTCGTTGACTGTTGATACTACTCGCCCCAATATTACGGTTTCAATGGATGATGCAATTCTTGAATTTAATATTGAAAATATGCAAATCGATTGGAATGTTTCTGATGTGAACACGCAGTTTATGGAAGCGAATGTTTCATTCCCGAATGGAACGCTCTTGCAGCGGCTAACGGATGACACGGTTGACTTCAATTTGACGCCATCAAACCTTTCAGTGACAGGCACTTATGCTATCAGATTCTTTGCAAATGACAGCGCAGGAAACCGTAATGTCTCATTCACTACATTCAACGTAAGTCGTACGAATGTGACGCTTGTGACTCCGTCGAATGGCTCATCATCAACTGCGAGTTTGCATACGTTCCGTTGTAATGCGTCAGCGAGTGATGTAGGACTGATCAACTTGTCATTCTTCCATAACGTTAATGGTTCATTTGTCTTCAATCAAAGCAGGAATGTTTCAGGGATGACAAACGAATCAGAGTTCAACTTGACAGGCATTCCAGATATGTCGTTTGTATGGAATTGTCTCGCTGTCTCAACGACGAATGTGGGCGTGTTTGCTCTTACGAATTTCACGTTCACGAAGGCAGCGGTTCCTGCATCTCCTGGTGGTGGTGGCCGTGGTGGTGGTGGCGGCGGCGGTGGCGGTGCGTGCATGCCGGATTGGTCTTGTGCCGAGTGGAATGAATGCCATCGCGGGTTCAGAACACGAGTTTGCACAGATGAGAAGAATTGTGGTAAAGATGAGAACAAGCCAACCGAGCAGGAATCGTGTAATTGCTTCCAGGAGTGGGCCTGTTCTGAGTGGACCGCATGCAAGGACGAAGTTCAGACTCGCGCGTGTGAAAAGGCACCTGGCTGTTACAAGGGTGCTCCCGAGCCAAAGATGAGTAGAAGTTGTAAGGAAGCGGTCGAAGAATTGCTGCCTGTTGCGCCGGTGCAGCCGGTGCAGCCAGTGCTAGAGGTTCCTGCTGAAGAAAAGGCAGTGCCGCCACAGCTTGCTCCAGAAGTAGAGCCAAGAGTCGAGAAACCGGGAGTTATTTTGCAGCTCAAGAGCAGAGTATCGGTACTCGTTAGTGTCGTACAGAATGCAGCCAGCTCTGTGGGAAGTGCACTCAAGACTGCGAGTATTGCGGTAGTGGATGCTCTCAAGAGCGCCACTGTTAACGTTGCAACTGCTGCGGCTGATGCGGCACGTGCGCTGGTGGAAGCTGCAAAGGATGCGGGTATTTCATTTGTACAAGGCATCAAAGCTGTTCCATCCTGGGTGTGGATCATTACTGTTCTTGCTGTCATGTCTGCTGGAGTCGGTGTTGTTGCATATAGGAGATATGAGCACGAGCACATCCACGATCAGGAGCACGATGTCTTTGCGCTGCCGCCATTACGCCGCATTGATGAGATCAACAAGGAGTTAGAGCGTGTTGACTCTACTATAGAGAAGACGCTGAAGCCGGCGAAGGCGCCTACTATTGCGGTGAAGATAAAGACGCCTTCGGAATTCGAGCGCGAGATCAAGCGTGTTGAGCGTGACCTGGCGTTTGTCAAAAAACCGTCGGTCGACACAAAGGTCGAGAAGATTGACAAACAGCTGGAAATGTTCAGGAAACATCGGTTACAGCATGATGAGGATCTAACCCGCATTGAAAAGCTGAATATTGACGGGAAGCTGGAGAATATCGATGATGCGTTGCGATCGTTCAGAAAAGAGAGCGTTGCCCCGCAGAAGGCTGTAGATGTAAAATTGGGCGTGCTTGATAAGAAGTTAGAGTCGTTCAGGAAAGGCGGTGTTGCCCCTTCGAAGGATGTGGATGTGAAATTGGATGTGCTTGATGAGAAGTTGGATTCATTTAGGAAATCAGCTTCAAAGAAGAAAAAGAAATGATGTATTTGTTTAGTCGATCGCTCTCACAGCGCCGCCACCGACCTGCGAGCTGGCGAACGATGGACACAATCACACGACTCTTGGAATACTCATTCCATTTTCATATACATGGCGAGCGTCGTGGCGGCGCTGCAGGAATCAGGAGTTAAACAAATACGAAATGATTATAAAGCTGGAAACGTATTGTTTGACGATGCTTGTACACAAACTTAAAGAGGTGGTGAATAGCGTAAACCACGTGCAGCCTTCTGTTGGTGATGTGCTGCTCCCCTCGAGAATCGGCGGGATGCCTGTCCCGCTTGTACAGGATAATTTCTCACCCATTGAGACGGCAGTGGTTGAGGTTCCTGTTTTCTTTATCGATGGCGGTAATCAGCAAGTCATCGGTTCGCCTCAATTCTCGATTCAGTTCATTCG
>JACRKM010000033.1 GCA_016219765.1 Candidatus Woesearchaeota archaeon | reverse complement strand
TTTGATTCTGGAATGTTGCATGGTTTTAATCGATGGCAAATGTATCGGTTAGATTTTACAAAATTAGACGATGTTAAGTTTGAATTTGTAAAACAATTTACCTATGTTCAAGGTAAAGTAATTGCTCAATAATACTCCCTGAGTCTTTCTAAATTTTTATTCAAAATTCCATCAAATTAAATGATCTGTGATCTTTTTACAGCCTACTTTGTAACATCATCTTTTGCTGCTTCCGGAAATAACAATTTATCAACATATCCGCTGATTTCTTGATGGATCTCTGCCACTGGACGATTGCCGTTTATTCTGACAATGTGGTCATCAGGATGCAGCCTTGCAACCAGATCGTATTGCTCATCAAGCTTTGCTTGGAACTCCTGGTCTTTTTCAAATACTTCCTCAAATGGGCGATCCCGAACAGCCGCCTTTCTCTTCAGGCGCTCCTCCAAAGGCACATCAACAAAAAACACAATGTCGGGGACAGGCATTCCATGATGCAATGCGACGATCTTCTCGATTGAAATGCCCTGCGCTGATTGATACGCCAGCGTGGAATATTTATACCGGTCTGACAGCACAACCGCGCCACGAGCAATTCCAGGGTTTATTTCATTCGCAACGTGAACCTTTCGGTCTTTGATGAACAATTCTGTAAGCCTTTCAGCTTTCGCGTGCGTGTCCATACTCTCCTTTAGAATTTTTCTGATCTCTGCTTGATAGTGCGTGTTGTACGGCTCGCGCGTAGCGACGACTGTCATGAGCTTATTATCACGGTCCAGCGGGTGGTCGAGCAGATACGAAACGAGCAAGCGGTGCTGTGTGCCTTTGCCGCACAAGTCAGGCCCGTCGAGAACGATGAATTTTCCATTGAACGGGCGGTGAGGAATGCTGCTCAAAAAATCATGAACGAGCGAGAACGCATCCGTAAGCGCATCGTAAACAACAAACCGAATGTTCGGACAGCGGTCAGAAAGCCCGGTCAAGTAAGGCGATGTGCGAACCTCGCGATGCTGTAATATCAGCAAAGGTTTTCCTGTACCGGCGCAATGCTCTATTTCACTACCTCCGCCCGTCGTAGGAGTAGACACTTCAGCCACGGCTGCGTGCGCGTGATCGAGCAACGAAATGCTGCTCTGATAGATGTTCATGCCTGCTGCCTGCGCCTGTACTGCAATATCGAGAGCATTTTCAGCTACAACCTGGCTGTTAAGCACCTGGCCGTATCCTTGCATGACAGCCATGATTGAGCTACACATTTGCAGATGCCGTTGGTCGCGCGAGCTTACGCTGCAGATGAAATAGAGATCACGGCTCACGATGCACTTGACCTCTTCTTATCATCTTCCAGCTGCTTCGCCGCTTTTTGTGCAGCGTGCTCTTCAGCCTTCTGGCGTCCGACGTTGCCGTCGTCCATTACGGCTCTGATGTGTGCAGCGAACCGCGGCAGCACGCGTTCTATCTCACGATAAGTGTCGCGAAACAGCGTCTTGTATGAGTGGTGCCCTGCTTCAGCTGTTCGGAGCTCGACGGCGTACTGGCTTTGCCGCGCGTGAAACTCGTATATGCTTCGCCCCAGATGGCCCATTGCCGGAATGTAGCTTGCGTCACGGGGGAATTGTGCGAACACCTGATTGTAGAGTTTCGTTGTGCGTTCCATCAGAGATTCATACTCCTCTTTAACGTCGCGAAGCGCTGGGCAGTCCTCAAGATGCTCAGGATACGCGAATCCCAACGCGGCAGTGATGTCCTGCTTGAGCTGCGTGCCAACACGCTGCCGCTTCACATCCCTCCACGCGCCATTGTCAAGTGTGTACTCAAAAAGGAATCTTCCAAGCTTTGTACCGCGCAACATCAAATCATGCGGGCCTCTCCGTGAAAGATATTCCTTGAAAACCAAATCACGCTCCGCGGCATTAAATTGCTGTACCTGTATCAAAATGTTCTCGAATTGCCGGCCGTTACCGAACTCATAGAGGATCCCTGCAAGCAGAAGATCCTCAAAGTCGCGCGTATGGTGCACAAGGCAGACGCGGCGAACATCTCGATCACCACGGTGGTAATCCTGCACTTGAGGTGTGAGTAACTCTTCGGCTAATGCATACATTGCAGGGATCGTTTGGCCAAAGTAATCATTCGGCTCTACGTGACGCAGAAGGCCGGGTGTGATTTTCAGCCCTTCCTCCCAAATAGCTCGGCCTATCGACTGCAGTTCTTCCAACGGGTGCATCATCATCTGTGAGACGTGCGTTTCGGCGACACGCGTCGGCCACGTCGCTCCCAAAGAAGTGATGAGCCCCTGCGGCAGCCAGTAACGCATGATGTCAAAGGTTTTGGCGTTCAATGTGCTCTTGTAGGCCGCGGATGATTTGAATGCCTTCTCGTTGACGACCTCACGCGCAAGCCAGTCACGTACAAACGGAGTCCAGCGCTCGTACGATTCCATCAATGCGTCATTATTTTCCTTCACCGCCTGTGCGAATCCAGAATTTTTCAAGCGCGGAGGAATGATAACAGACTGCTTATTGAACGTGATGTATCGCGTTGACTTCTCCTGGTAATCTCCGAGCTCAGGGTCAGGAAGCTCGATGAAGTTTGTAACAAGTTGGCTGATTCCTTCGATCGCGACGCGCACTTTGTCAGCGTCCTTGAGTGATGCGTGCCCGTACTGCACGCCCCACTTTGAAAGAAAATCCTCTGCAGTCTTGAAGAAAAAAGAAATCACGTGATGCTTGCTCGCAGCGATTGCTTCAGCAGCATCCTGCACAGTCACAAGCTGATCGCGCGGCCACTCTCCCGCGTCCACCTTCTTTTTCATCTGATCAAAGACTTCCAAGAAACGGTCTCGCATCATCTTATCTGACCGGCTGTACTGCCCAACAAGAAAAGCCCACACAGGAAAGGGCATGTGCTCCGTAGGGCAATAGATATTCTTGTCGATATTCGTAAAAAAATGATTCAATACAACTTTCTCTGCTTCAGAATAATCGTCCCGTCCTAAGCGGTCAACAAGCGAACCAGCTCCCTGCATACGACTCACCTTTTGCAGCGCAATGTTTTGCGCAAGTAATTGCAAGCAATTCGTTGAGTCATATATAAGCAAGGTTGTAACAAAACATATAGTTTTCAATCAACAGAATCCAGACAAACGAAACAACAAGCATACAATCAAGAATCGTGAATGCGGGTTTTCAAATGAATAGAATAATCGTATTTGTTTAACAAATTCGAATAATCATAATTGTCTTCCCACTTGTCTATAAAACAAAAGCACAAAGAAGCCGAACACAAGCAAAGTGACAAACATCAAGGTTGCAGTACTCAGAACATTCGATGAACCCCCATCTGCAGTTGCATAACCCGTGGGACTTGCTGTATATAACGAAGTGCCGATAACCACAAGAAACAAAAGAACCACGAGTGCTGTCGTAACTTTCCACAGACCATACTGTGGATGTTCTTTCATTGATGGTGCCCGCTGATACTCGCTAAGCTTACGTTGAAGATCCGACAGCGCGCCAGAGACAGTCTCAGAACGCTTCTGATGCTTATCAAACAAAGGAGCTGCAGCAAGAACGTGTGGCGAACGATTGGCACTCTTTTTCATAAATATCGGAAATGTTTTTGGATGGTCTGCTATTTAAAGGTTTTGAAACGGCATTAACTGGCCGATATTCTCGTGGTTGGTGCGAAATTCCCTTGCTTCGCCGCCGCCACGCTCACCACCACCGCCTTTCTGCGAGAGATGGAACTTTTACAAGAGCGCCGACAAGGGGGGGCGTCCCACAGCGGCTATCGATCCGCTGGCACTCGATCTCAAGTCCGATTTTCGCTGCGCTCCAATCGGACGACGAAGGGGACAGAGCTCGTCGGTATTCGGCAGGCTTCATGCCTGCCTTGATGTGGGTTGATAAGGGAGGCACTCCCTTATGGGGAAGGCACATCGGGGAATGTCGGCTCGTCGAGTGCACATTCACTATCACGAGCTTGGCGTGGTGGTGCAGGCCTCCTGCTGTCGTCACAACTCGCAGTGGGCGCGCTGCAGGCGTGCCCGCTCTTGAGATGATAAGAGCTATGCTCTTATCGAGCGATCGCGTCGAGCATCGCGGTGCCGGCACAGCACGACTTTCTACAGAGCCGGGTGTTATTCACAGAGGACGCCTCAAATACGCTCAAAAAAGATAGCCCCGCCCTTTAGGGCGTTGGCTCTTTTTTGGCGTCCTAAAAATCCGCAGTCAAAGAAAGTGCCCATCAAGCCTCGAGCTTTAGCCCGAGGTATGACACGTTCGGCGGATTTTTATGACAACAAAACCTGAACAGCACTCTTTTAGTACTGGTGTGTGATAAAAATAGAAAAAGTTTAAATAGTTAGGTTTGGTTGCAAGCTTATACAAAGCACCCAGCAACTACAGTGGCGGGAGGGATGACAACATGACTGAAGAGGTCATCAATGGAAACTGCAAAGACTATGACAACAGGGTGCGCTTTGTACAACTCATCGGCAATCCCGAATTAAGCCGTCTGGAAGTTCTCATCTTTGGTGATAAAAGCGAGACTTATACACCGCCCAAAACACAGCCATCAGCATATTACAAGATTATCGAATTGTCAAAAGCCGTGTCGGCCCTAACCATCCCGACCGCACAGCCCAACAACGCCCGATTGCCGAAGTTTCGCGTCTCGTATCTTGACAATGCGAGCGGATGGTATGTCCCTGAAGAATTTAAAACGATAGAGCATTATATGATCCAGCGGTTTACTGAGCTTCGTTTTATTAGAGTGCATGACCGAAACGTAAGTAAGCGAGACGTAAATAATAAGCCGCTCATCTATGGCGCCCAATGGATGCCTGATTGCGCGTTCATCGGCGCGATGCTTGAACAATTCAAGATATATTGCAATGCAAAAGAGTGGCGCTATCACAAACGCGAATGTCCGCAAACCATTCAACTGAATTCTGGAACAGTGCAAGGCAAGCACATGCTGCTTCCTATGAAGCAGCGCTGATTCTGCATGGCAATAGTTAAGAAAATATTTCCAAGTCAATAAGTTCGAAAAAAGAGAATTTAAATATTTAATAACAAGATAGTTCATTTAGCCGTTTGTTATTGCAGATATGAGACAATCATAAGACGAGCAAAATAAAGCACCATGACGCCAGAAATTCTGTCAGAGAACTGCAAAGATGAGTATAACCGCAGTTTACGCTGGGTAATATTGATCGGCACTCCTGAGCTAAGCCGCCTTGAAGTCATGATATATAATCACCCAGGAGGCGCAAAGCAGAATGATCCGCTCCATCCCCCGGTGTATTATAAGATAATCGGCAGCGCACCTGTGTCCCAAATGATTGCAAACCAAAACCTGGGACAAAGGACGTCGGGCAACACAAATTATATTCCGCGGCTTAGGATAACATATTGTGACAACGTTTCAGGGTACTTCGTGCCTGAGCAATTCCCAACAATTGAGCATTATATGTTTCAACGATTTTCGGAGCTTGTTTTCAAAGGTTCTAGTAGGAAAAGCATTAATGATAAGAATCTGTTTAGCGGTCTTGAGCACTTGAACCGCCCCGAGTTTATCAAAAACTCCATGAAATTATTCAGAATATATTGCCACCAGAAAGGTATCGAGTATGCTAAGCGAACGCTGCCAGAGGAAATCGATCTCGAAAGCCACAAGGGCTTCGGGCCATTCGTCCCACCTCCCGGCCAGCGATGGCGACCATGAGTATCTCAGAACACAGTTACGTGCATCATCGACATGAAATCGGTTCCTTGTTCTCACTTTAATCTGCAGCACACGATCGAGTCAGGACAGTTGTTTCGTTTCGAAAAGAAAGATGGCGGTTATTTCATCAATGCTGCCGACAGATTCTTCTTTGCAAAACAGGAGAACAATAAACTCTTCTTTGACGGCAATGTCGACGAGCGCTTGATTGCCCATTTTTTTCGTCTTGATGAAGACCACTGCGAAACGATTGGAAAAATCTGCCACGATAAGCACGTTGCGAATGCAGTGGAGAGCTACCGCGGAATCCGCCTCCTTCGCCAAGATCCCTTCGAGTGCATTATCAGCTTCATTTGCTCGTCTGCATCAAACATCCCGCGAATCCACAGGAATGTTAACGATATTGCGCGATTGTTTGGCGAAAAGAAGACTGCTATTATACAGGGCCAAAAGTACGGTTATTTTGCGTTTCCGAAATCGGGAATGATCGACGATGAACGGCGGCTCGCAAAGGTACGCCTGGGCTATCGTGCGAAATTTCTCCTGCAATCAAACAGCACGGTCACGCAGAAATTTCTGAAGGAACTGAATACGAAAAGATACTGCGATGCAAAAACGCAGCTCATGACGCTGCCAGGCGTCGGTGAAAAGGTTGCGGACTGTATCTTGCTCTTCTCATGCGGCCATCTCAACGCATTTCCTGTTGATACGTGGATTTCTAAAGTGATGAGCGAACTGTACTTTTCGAAAGAGTGCAAGAAAAAC
>JACRKM010000001.1 GCA_016219765.1 Candidatus Woesearchaeota archaeon | reverse complement strand
GGGAACCCTGTCAGATGTCCTATCCGTTCGACGCCAGACAGGTTTCCCTCAAAATAATTCCGTATGATTATTTCGAAGGTGACCGCAGCGAAGCGAAGGTCGCCTGATGTTGCCAGCGTACACCTCAGAGAGGTGTGGAAACGCTAGTGACCACATGTACGCTGAAGGGTGTCTTGGCGGCGCAGTAATGATTTGTCACAAAAAACAAGGCCGCATCAAGTAAATAAGACTGGAAATGGCGGGCGTCGTGGCGACGCTGCAGAAATCAGGAGCTAAAATAAAACTGTAAAAAAAGAGGGACGGCTGTGCAATCATCTTCAATTCAGAAGATCCAAAAGCGTGACGGACGCATTGTAGCGTTTGACCCACAGAAGATTTCCACGGCGATCGCCAAGGCCTTTTCTGCAACGCGTGAAAATGATGGCAAGGTTGTTTCTGCTCTTACGGGCAAAGTGCTTCTTGAGCTGTTGAAAAAACACAGAGGAATAACGCATGTCGAAGACGTACAGGACACGATCGAACACGTGTTGATTGCAAACGGCTATGAACGTGTAGCGAAAGCATTTATTCTCTACCGTAAGCGGCATAGCGAAATCCGGGAAGCAAAAGCATTTTTAGGTGTTAGCGACGAGCTCAAGTTGAGCGTGAATGCGATCCGGGTGCTAAGGAAGCGTTATCTCAAGAAAGATGACTCGGGCCGAATTGTTGAGACTCCAATGCAGCTATTCCGTAGAGTGGCGCACAGCGTGGCGATTGCTGACCGTCGATATCAGGATTATGACTACGTGAAAACAGAGGAAGAATTCTATAAGGTGATGGCCGCGCTTGAATTTTTGCCCAACTCTCCAACGCTGATGAATGCCGGTACTCCCATTGGGCAGCTTGCTGCCTGTTTTGTGCTCCCTGTGCCTGATTCCATCAACGGGATCTTTGAGACGCTCAAGGATATGGCCTTGATTCATCAAAGTGGAGGCGGGACAGGCTTCGGGTTCTCAAGCGTGCGCCCGCGTGGAGATATTGTAGGATCGACAAAAGGGATCGCATCAGGGCCGGTATCATTTATGAAAGTATATGATTCTGCAACAGAGGAAATAAAGCAGGGAGGACGGCGGCGTGGCGCCAACATGGGCATTCTTCGAATCGATCATCCCGACATAATTGATTTTATTACGTCAAAGCAGGATCTCAAAACATTGCATAATTTTAATATTAGTGTCGCGGTAACCGGCGCGTTTATGAAGGCGGTTGAGAAAAACCAAAACTACGACTTGATCAATCCGCACACAGGAAAAGTCACGGGCAGCCTTCCTGCACGGGAAGTGTTCGACTTGATCGTGACTATGGCGTGGAGGACCGGGGATCCGGGGATGATCTTTATCGATGAGATCAACCGCAAGAATCCGACGCCTGCAGTGGGCCCTATTGAGGCGACAAATCCGTGTGGAGAACAGCCGCTGTTGCCAAATGAGTCTTGTAATCTTGGCTCGATCAATCTGGGTAAGATGGCGCTGGACGGTAAAATCAATTGGGCGCGCCTCAAGGAAGTAATCCATATCGGAGTCCATTTCCTTGATAATGTAGTTGATGTGAACAAATACCCGCTACAGCAGATTGAGCAGATCACGAAGGCAAACAGGAAGATAGGCCTTGGCGTGATGGGCTTTGCGGATCTTCTCACTAAACTCAACATTCCTTACAATTCAAAAAAAACCTTGGGCATCGCACGCGAACTGATGCGGTTCATTGACACTGAATCAAAGAAGGCTTCGATGAATCTTGCAAAGACGCGTGGCTCGTTTCCTAATTTTGAGAAAAGCATCTGGAAAAAGAAGTACCCGCGGATGAGAAATGCCACCACAACGACCGTCGCCCCTACGGGAACAATCAGCATCATTGCGGGATGCTCAAGCGGCATAGAGCCTCTTTTTGCTGTTTCGTACGTGCGTAACGTCATGGAAGGGGCGCAGCTGCTCGAAGTCAATGCTGCTTTCGAAGAGACTGCAAAGAAGCACGGGTTTTACGGCCGTGAACTCATGCTGAAGATCGCGCGCAAAGGATCGATTGCGGGTTTTCCTGAGATTCCATTGCGGGTACGGCAGACATTTGTGACTGCGTTTGACATCGATCCTGAATGGCACATCAGAGTGCAAGCCGAATTCCAGAAGTACACTGACAGCGCAGTGTCAAAGACAATTAATTTCCCACAAAATGTAAGTAAAGAAACCGTAGAGAAAGCATACAAACTTGCATACAAACTTAAATGCAAGGGAATAACTATTTATCGTTATGGCAGCAAGAAAGATCAGGTCCTCACAATAAGCGAAGAGGTCAGGAAGATTCGTCCAGAATTGCAGTATGTGGCGGCGCATGAAGAATATGCTGGCGGCTGCGCGAGCGGTGAATGCCCATTTTAGGCCGAGGTCGAAAGAAACATGAGCCCTGCAACTATTCCCCGTAAACTCAAGACAAGAAAGCGGCACGCAAAAGGGTATATTCACACATACATCGGAGACGGTGCAGGTAAGACGACATCTGCGCTCGGCATTGGACTGCGCGCACTTGGGAATGGGAAGAACGTCGTCATGATACAATTCATGAAAGGCAGAAAAGAGATCGGGGAATACCAGATACAGAGACTGCTGCCAAAGTACAAAGTATATCAGTTTGGCAAAGTAGGATGGGTCAGTTATAGGCATCCTGCAGAAGCCGACAAACAACGAGCAAAAAAAGGCCTTGCATTTGCGAAGAAAATACTGCAATCAAGAAAACCTGCGCACATCTTGATCCTCGATGAAATCAACTTAGCGTGCGGATTGCGATTGCTTGACACAGCCGAAGTTTTGGAGATGCTCAAGCATGCTCAGGCCGCTACTGATGTGTACCTCACAGGAAGAGGAGCGCCGAGCGAATTGCTTGCGATCAGCGATTTTGTAACTGAGATTAAACAGCTCAAGAGGCCAAAGCGGCTTCAGGCAAGAAAGGGAATTGAATACTAGAAACAGTTAGTGCTATTGGCTTTCCAAACCAGCCAAGAGCGGGAACGAGAATATTGGTATCTAAGAGGACCTTCATCACAAGGCCCTGCATCAAAGTGCATCTAGCGGACTCCTTATGCTCAACAGCTTTGGCTTTGCAGCATGAAGATACACCATCGTTGTCCTGACTTCAGCATTTCCAAACAACGTCTGCACTGCAATGACGTCAACACCGGTTTCAAGCAGATGTGTCGCGAACGAGTGCCGTAAAGTGTGAGGGTGGACGTTCTTTGTGCTGCCTGCCCTGCAGCAAGCGCTCTTGATGATCTCTTGCACAGCTCTTGATGAAAGATGAGAATGGTTATTACCATGAAAAAGATAGACACTGCGTGCATTAAGAAATTTTCTTAAAGTCAGCTCAGGTTTTGTGTCTCTGCTTTTTATTTGAGACATATTATAACTTCTTTGTTTTATGGTTAGAACATCAGTCATTCTGTCTCTTTATTCTTGCAATATCCTAATAGTTTCTCTTTGCACTTTCAGTATTAATTCCTTTATCTTCTTTAATTGCTGCAAATCAATGCTTGTTTCAACGCCATAGGTGGAAAGCTCCCTTCTTTCCCTTACTGTCGGATTAGTGATATTCTTCTCAACATCGAGAGTATCAAATTGAGTAACCAGGTCTTTGTCCAGTTCCAGTTTCTTATCGTTTATCAAAGTATGCAGAACTGTTATGGTACAAGCTTGGTTTCGAGATTCATAGCCGTATTTGATGAGTATTGCTAGAAAGCAATGATAGATAGAATAAAAGCCAACATTAAATGCCCAATCATATATCTTTAGCCTTTCAAGAGTCTGTACTACTCCATAATTATATTCGGATTTCTTGATGTGTTTTTGCGCCAAATCCAAGTCAGGCTTTGTTTTTATCAGCCTTTTTGGATCTTTCAGACACCACTTCAAATGCCCATCTATTTGCGGCATTTTCTTACCACCTCAACATATTTTTCAGGATTATGGAAGACGAGGCATTCTGATAGGATACTATAAAAGATTTTGTCTTCTTTATTCAGGAGGATATCCTTTTCAGCAATATCAACATATCTTACAGGTTTTTCAATTAATTCAGATTTTCTTATTTCATCCTTTATTTTTTTAATGTCTTTGGATTTTTTTATGTCATACATAAGCAAAACGTCTATATCATTGAACTCCTTAGTGTTTATAGATGAACCAAAAATCAGCCCCATTTCAATGTAATCCTTAAATTTGTTCATACTATGGGACGAGACACTTAACCATTTAGGAAACTCTTTCTCTTCCAAACTCAGTGTGTACTCCATAAATTTTATGGCCAGCTTGTTGTCATATTCATAAGAAAAAAAGGCAGAGTTGCCAATCTCCTCCTTAATCAATAATTTTTTACCTACTAAAACATTACATAACTTATTGGCATGTGCATGATTGATATTTAATATTTTGGCCAATTGCCTAGCATTAAATCTATCCTTGTAATGCTTAAACAGATATTTAGCTATCTGAATTTCAATCTTCGTGAATTGTATGTTATTAACAGCCACGTGTATTCTAAAAACATACATAATATATAAACTTTACGATTTTACGCCCAAGATTCTTTCTAATTTTATGCGCGTGTGCCCCTTAACGATTGTCCTAGATGTATCGCTTCGCTTATTTGATAGGACGACTTGTGCCCCGAGTAATAACTCTGCGGACGCAGGTTTTCAGAACTTTGTAGCGGGAAATGAACTTAACATCGTTATCTGTAATTCCAGAGGTCGCATGACCTCCTCCACCGCCCTAAAAGGCAGGAGTTTAAACCCTCAGCTCGCCACGCTCGCTCTAATACAAGTTCATTCATTATAACTCACCTCAGCTTTTTTCAATAATTTCCTTGCCTTTGTTCACAAAAAGAAGCGTTTTGAGCCTAAGGTCGGAAACAAGCTTTTTATCAAAAACTATCTGGCTGGAATACGCTGCCTTCTCCCTCTCATTTTTTGACTGCACATAAAACAGGATGTCGTTATTGTCAAGATATGTTTTATTGATAAGCTCGATATCCTCTCTGCTTAATCCATTCTGATAGTAATGCTTTATCAGGATGCAAAGCGTTGCATCATGGTTTTTGGATGAAAAGCATTTCTTCAGCAGCAGTGCCAGCGCAATATGGTAGCTGGCATAATAGCATCCGACAATTGCCCAGTCAGTATAGTCCTGCTTTAGTGTATCCTGTATAAAGTTTGAGTTATGCTCTGCTTTTTCTATGTGGCCTTTCATCTCTGCTCCTTCAAACTCCTGCTTAACCAATACCTTCTTTTTGATGTAGAATTCTATCTTTTTATCAACAATCTTTGGATTACAGTATCTCCGAGAAGTTTTTGTCATTCTTTAGTGT
>JACRKM010000032.1 GCA_016219765.1 Candidatus Woesearchaeota archaeon | reverse complement strand
GTGAGGTGACCGAGAAACGCAGTTTCGAAGTGTCTGAGCCTGTGAGGCGATTTTCAAAATCGAAAGGTTTTTATACTGAGTAAGATTTATCTTACGTGATGTGAGAACGTGGAGATTGCCATAACAAAACTCAGTTCCAAAGGACAGGTTGTTATTCCGTCTGAATTGCGCGAGGACATGAAAGAGGGAGACAAGTTGATCATAATAAAGAATGACCATCAGCTGATTTTGAAGAAAGCGAGCGAATTAGATAAGCAGTTAAAGGAAGACCTTGAATTCGCGAGGCGAACAGAAGCAGCCTTGAAACGATACGAACATGGCCAATTCAAGAGCCGGGACTTTGACGATTTCATTGCAGAAATGAAAAGATGGTAACTGCTGAATTCGATCCTTCTTTCCAGAAGACATTCTCGAAAATCAAAGACCCTCTTGTGAAAGAGAAGATAATAAAACAGGTTGCAAAGTTAAAGGAGAATCCTGAACTTGGAAAGCCTATGCGGTACACCCGAAAAGGCACTCGTGAACTTTATATCTCTCAGTTCGGACTTTCGTATTTGTATGTCAAAGGAGAAGACAAAATAGTCATTCTTGACTTATATCATAAAAACGAACAGTAGAGGCGCGGCAAGTAATATTTCATTTAACACTGTGATGTTCTCCGAAGCGCAGCTAAGGACGGATGAAAACGAAATTTCCCGAAGAGTTCTGCTGATCAGAAGAAATTATTGAATGAAATGGTCTTCATCTCAACGTTGGAATCTTTCGAATGATCAATACGGACAGAACATAGAAAACCGCGATCATGCCCGCCATTAGCTTGAGTGCATTCGTATCAAGGCCTGTCCCATAGATCATCACTTTCTCAAGCGCGCCGATATGGATCGTGAGAGGAAGATACGGCGACAGTGTACGGTAAATGCCTGTCATCAATTCGATCGGCGAGAACGCGCCTGATAAGAACATCAACGGAAATGCCACGACTAGGCATGTAAGGAGCGCGGTGTTTTCTGATTTTGAGATAGCTCCGATAAAAATGCCCATCATAAGATAGAGTGCCGATGCGAAGAACATGAGCAGCAGCATCTCTGCCGACCACACAACGCCTACACGGAAGACAGCAATAGCGACAAACATACTGAAAAGTTCCAACAGACAAAGCGCGAAGAGATATACTGCTTTCTCGAAAATGAAGAGGAACATCGTAATAGGCGAAAGGAAGATGCGCGCCATCGTGCCAGACTTGCGCTCATTGACTATCAATGCCGAAGAGATCAGCAGCGTCACGAACAACAAGACAATGCCCATCAATGCGGGGATACGGGAGAAAATCTCACTCTTCGCTTCAAATGCGCCCTTTGTTTCAACAGTGATTGGCCGCAGTATGCCTGCCGGATCTCTGCTCGTGTATTGATCGAGCACTACAGTTGTCTTGCGAAGTTCGTCTGTGATCGCGACTGTCTGATTGAGATACGCATCGATATTGCTCTTCAGCGATTTCACATCTGTGAGCAGGCCGGCGAGCCGTTTGTCAAGCACTTGTAAAGATTCCTTCGCGTTATTGAGATTCTCGTGTGCCTGCAGCGACTGATTTCCAGAGGCGTTCATCAGCTCTCGCACTGTCGCAATAGTTGAACGAAGTTGTGCAGAAGAATTAAAAACATTGTTTGCAGAAGCAGTAATATTCTCCTGCTGTGCTTCAGCTGCTTTGACTTTTTCGAACAACGATTGCACGAGGCTATCAGAACGCGCCGCAAGTGAACAAGCTTCCACAGCCATATTATTCGTAAGATTATTCGTAATATTCATAATATTATTCGTAAGCGTCATATTCATAAGCGGCACTGTACAATATTTACTTTTGAACTCAGAGGAAGTGTTCTGATAGACCTGAAATTCAGGAATGCCCTCAGCAACAGAAAGGTTTATCGACGGCACGATAGAAGGCAAGCCACCTTCTAAAATACCTCCCGCAGTTGCTCCTGTAGCGGCCTGCACCGACGTAAGCACCACATCAATGCTATCGAGCAGAAGGAGCGTGTCATCGAGGGTCTGCTGGATCCCGGTCAAGTTCGCCTGCGCTATGCTTTTCTCTGTGTCGTGCAGACGGTCCTGCAGAACCACTGCAGCCGGATAGACTGCATCAAGATTTTTTACAAGCAGCTTCAGATTATCGTTGAGCTTATCAAGGTTCTTCCACGCATTGAGAATGAATTCCCTGCCGATTTTCTCGTTTAAATCTGAGACATACGCTTTGATTGCATCGCGCAATACCACGGCTGTTGTGGGCTTCGCGTTATCAAGATACAACGTCAGCACAGCACCCTTTCCCGACTGTACATTGCGCTGGAAGTCACGCGGAATCGTCAGGCCGCCACGAAATTCGCCTTGCTTCACGCGCTGTGCGACAAGTCCATCACAGTCGCCTTCGAAACGTGACACCTTGAAGATATCTGAACTGACGTCTATGTCCGTGCCTTCCTGATCGCATACGCCAAGCGTCACACCCCGAATCGTGGAGGCGACATCAGAAAAGTTGTAGATATTGATGAGGATTGAAAGTATCACAAATGGAGTGATGAGCACGAGTATCAATGATTTACGGTCCCTCCAGAACAACAATAGGTCGTGCAACAGCATAACGCGCAGTTTATTCAATCGTGCAACAAGTTTGCCCATGCTCTCTGCCCTTATCTTCCTGCCCTAGTGCTCTTCAACATATTTCTTGAACGCATCCTCAATATTCTTCACACGATACTGTGAACGCAGTCTTTTTGGAGTATCTTCAAAAATGACGGTGCCAGCTTTCATAATCACGAACCGGTCGCTTAAATGCTCGGTCTCTATCAGGTTGTGCGTAACGAGCAGGATAGTCGTGCCTTTCTTCTTGACTTCCTCTACAACCTCCCACAGTGTGACGCGGCTTACCGGATCTACGCCGGCTTCCGGCTCGTCGAGGATGAGTATCTTTGGATCGTGCATCAGTGCTACGGCCATGTTCAACCTGCGCTTCATGCCTCCGGATAATGTCTTGGAGATCTCATTACGTTTGTGATCGAGCTTAAGCATTTTCAAGAGTTCCTCTGCGCGCCGCTTTGCCTGCCCCCAGGGTATTTCGTAAAGCGCTCCGAAGTAGACAAGGTTTTCAAACAACGTTAAGTTTCCATAGAACGAGTCATCTTGCGGCGCCCAACCAACATACTTGACGCGCTCTGCCTTGCCCTTCCATTCCTTGCCGTCGTACGTGATCTTGCCGGACGATTCAAACTCAAAACCAACGATCACTTTGATCAGTGTTGATTTTCCACATCCATTAGGGCCAAGAAGTGCGACAAGCTCTCCGGGGTGAAGCTCAAATGTTACGCCAGAAAGGGCAGAAAATGCACCATACAGTTTAGTGATGCCAGAAACCTCAAGGATGCCCTCTTTTTCGCTCATGCAACGGTTTTTGTGGAAGAACGTATATAAATATTCCTGCGCGTGGGCTCGTGTCGCCGCTATGCTCTTTTGCGTCTAACACGCCGCATCTTCGCATCTAAATCCTTTTGGTAAACGATCGTCCGATGCGGGTACGGAATCTCAATTCTTTCTTTATCAAAACGCTTCTTGATCGCTTCAAGAATATCGCAGTTCATCATGAATGCTATAGACTTGTTCTCAGCCCAAAAATAACCGCGAAGAACAACAGAAAAATCTCCCAGGTTCACCACGCGAACCTTTGCCCGCTCAGCACTATTCAAATATTCGGAATCCTCTGCTCCGAAAATAAATTTTGGGTGCTTAATGATTTCATCTTCGATAATCCTGCGTGCACGGTCAATATCAGAGTCATAACTGATGCCGATATCAAACGTTGAAAGCACCTGCTCTGCATTCAGCGAAAAGTTATGGATCGAAGCTTCATCCATCTTTGAATTTGGGATGACGAGCCTGTCGTTTGTCGGCGTTCGGATGACTGTCTGACGCAGCGTCAGGTCCTCAACAGTCCCAAAATTCTGATCAATCATGATCCTGTCGCCAATGCGAAACGGCTTTGAGACAGAAATAAAGACACCAGAAATCACATTGCCAAATGCTTTCTGAGCTGCAAAACCCAAGATGAGCGCTAGAACTCCCGCTCCAGCAAATAGCGATAATGAAACTGCCCTAAGTTGGGGGACATAAAGAATAGCAAATGATACTCCGAACAGATATATGATCGCGATCACGATGCGGCGCAAGAACGCGAAACGCTTTCTTCCCTGTACTGCTTCAGCAGCGCCCTCCACACGTGCAAACGACTGGCGCATAAGCCGATTCACAAGACTCGCAGTAAGAAATGTGATGAGAAGGATCAGCACAATGAGAACCCACTGGCGGATGTTCATCCATGACGGACTTCGTAAAAATTCCAACAGTTCCATGGCTTCCTCTTTTTAAGCCAGACAGGCCAGCGTACTCGTTGTTTTAATACGTATCAATACCGGCCGCATTTAAATACTTTATGGATCGGATCGCTATTAGACGGCTTAATTGGCAAGATAAAGCCAAAAAAGACCAAAAAAGACCTTTTGGAGGGAAAATTTTTTATATGCTTCTCTTTTATTGCTCATAAAGCCCTAAAGTTGGAGATGAGCAGGCATAATCGCGTATCATCTGGGCGCGTGCTTAATAACGCCTTACTAAGGAAATAAATAGTGCAGAACGTATATCAAATAAATAAATGTTCAATAAACAAAACCAATAAACAGGGGGGATCACCATGCCACAAAAACGAGAACACGTCATACCATTAGCTATTGCTGAGCGCATCCTTAAGAATGCGGGAGCACAGAGGGTAAGCGAGGATGCAAAAATCGCATTTTCTGAAGTGATACAAGAGATTGCTGAAGAGATTGGAAAGCAAGCGTCCCGCATCTCAAAACATGCAGGACGAAAGACAGTCCAGGAAGAGGACATCAAACTCTCTGCAAAACAATAATTGTTAACGACTTCTTTTATGGATTTTATTTTTTGCTTTTTGGACGACTCATGAACCCACCACCCGCGGCAATGCGCGTGCTCGAAGACAAGAAGTACGACTACACTATTAGAAAGCTAGCGCTGGAACGTTATGAAAAGATTCCGGGCAAGCGCGTCATCGTGGTCCAGATCGATGGTCTTTCGTACAATGTTCTTGCCCATTGCATGAAAAAGGGCTACTGCCGCTTCATGCGAAGCCTTGTCAATGATCAAAGATACAATCTAAATAAATACAACGTGGGCATTCCGAGCACCACCCCCAGCGTCCAGGCAAGCATCATGTATGGGGACAATTCCTCGATCCCCGGCTTTCGGTTTGTCGACAAGAAGAAAAAGAAACAATACAGCTGTGGAAATCCCTTAACAACTCAAGCGCTTGAAGAGATGCTTTTTTCTAAACATAAGGGAATTGTCGATGGAGGGTCATCCTACTGCAATCAATTCTCCGGAGGAGCCACACGATCTATTCTTACTATGAGCACCATCATGAAGACAAAACGCCTGCACCGCATTAAAGAAACAACGCTCTGGGCATTCCTCCTTCTCAATCCTGTCTCCTTGATTCGTGTCATGCACTATACATTTGCCGAGTTCTTCCTTGAAGTGTTTGAATCAATTTACTATAAACTAAAGGCAGTATTCGGCAAGAAACATGCGCATTTCGGCTTCAGCTTTCCATTGCGCAGAGTTTTCATGGGCGCGATTTTCCAAGAGCTCATCACGATCGGCACCATAGTAGACATTAAGCGCGGCGTTCCACGCATCTATGTAAATTTCAACGGTTATGATGACCTGACGCACAAGCGCGGCCCAAAAACACACAGCGTGTATGTTGCATTGCGGGCAATCGATCGGCGAATCAAACGCATATATGAGCGCACAAAAGGACAGTATGAATTCTACATCCTTTCCGACCACGGGCAAGTCGATTCAGTTCCGTTTCGCAAGATCGAAGGCGTGGAGATCGATGCGTATTTACGGATGGCGACTCAAATCGACGCCGAGGCGTTTGCAAGCATGTACGAAGGAAGGCTGTCCCTCACCAGGGCGGCATTCAATAAAGCGGCAGGAGTTGTACAAACACTCTCAGCACCCCTGCGCTGGGTTGCAACAGGATTCATGCGATGGTACTCGCGCATCATCAAACAGGAAAGAACGGATTTCAAGTGGGGCAACAAAGAGAAAATCTTTGTTGAAACGTCCTCCTGCCTTGCTCATGTGTACTTCAATACAACTACGAAAACGATGAACCTTTCAGAGATCAAGAAAAAATACCCAGACCTCATATTCAATCTGCTCAAAAGCAAAGCAATCGGGCTGGTGATCGGCAGAGAAGGGAAAGACATCCACATCCTGCACCGCGATGGAAGCGTTGTGATCGGCAGGAAGGTCAAGAAGACCGGCAGGAACTTTCTCAAGATGTATGGAGATGAGGATTTGCTCGTCGATCAGTTCAAGTACTTCCTCTCCATCAAAAACTGCGGAGACCTGATCCTCTTTGGCGATTACGACGGTCAACGCGCGGTCTCGTTTGTAGAGCATTATGGCTCGCATGGCAGCGCTGGCGGCGAGATGTGCGAAGCGTTCTTCTTATCAAAAGGAAAGTATGATATAGAGAAGAGCATCAATGCAAATGTGATAAATAAAATCCTTCGGCAGCCAGCTAAATATACCAACTAGAACACTTCCGAACAAAACCGTTTTCTATAATAATTCTATTCCTAAATTCTTGATAACAAGAAAATCTCTCTTGAATCCCTGCAAAACTTTATTATCCATACGGTAGATTCAGGATACAAGATATATAATGCAATACCACAAAATTATTACATCTTGACTACAGAAACTAACGAGCCCAAACTCCACACTTTATTTCAACTCTCTATGGAACATAGCAAAAAATAAGAACTTTTGACTCTCCTGTTTTCTAAGAGATCCCTATTTGCACGCGTGTTCTTCTCCAGCACGCGCACACGAACTCCTGAGCTTTGCTACAAGAGCGAACGGGTATACATCGGTGATCTCAAGCCGCTGCAGCAGGTGGGGGAAACTTTGCCGCACGTAGATCGTCAACTTTGCCTTGCCGTGAAAGAGTTGATGGAGATCGTCTGCATCATAGCGCCACGTCTTCTCGCCGCTGACATCCTTTTCGTTCTTGTATACTAGGTGAAGCGTCGCACTTTTGTCGCGGTATACTGCATCCACCTCTATCTGGTTCTCAAGCGCGGATGTGTATGCGAGCGCTCCAAGCGCTGCAAAAAGATCAGGATAATCGAAGTTCGGTATTGAAGGACAAGGTCCATCCTGCGATATATCTTGCCCTTTCTTCTTGAAGCAGTGTGACGACACTTGTCCTAAATTATCCTTTACATACTTCATCCTTTCCTGATCGTCACCTTTCTGCTCATCAAAATAATACAACGACAGCCCGACGCCATTTGAAGAACTATCGTACACATTTGTAGATAGAATGTTCAATTTTGAAATCGGGCCTTTCTCGTCGATCTGGAACTCACTCTGGATCTTTGAAGAGCTTGCATCCAGATATTGGCGTCCATCAGATGAGAAGATTCCTACTTCAATAGAATAATTGTATGTCTGGTGCAGATCTGCAGGCAACTGCACTTTCTGATGAGCGAGTTTTTTGATTGGCAGACCTTCTACATCTGCGACCATAAGAATTGCTGCCAGCGTCAGTGTTTTGACAATTTCAGACATGCGTGCGATAACAGCCGATTTGTTTTATATAAGTTGTGTCTCCGACGCGAGAATTCACGAATTTTTTACGCGGTCACTCTTCTTTATGTGGCTTGTGAGCTGGTTTGATCTTTCCCTTCTGCCAATCGTATAGAACAATCCTTGCAGCAGCATGCATGTCGGGCTTGCCGCCTTTTCGCAGCTTGTTCATCTTTCGGGCGATGTCTTCAAGCGCAGTCTCCTCATCATGGCCTCGCGTGATGCCGTAATGATCCTCGATTTGTCCGCCCAGTTTGCCTATCAGCTCCATCGCGGCAAGTTCAGGGTCTTTGACATGCTCCTGCGTCTTCGCACCCGTCATCACATGCTTGAATTCATCTTGCTCCTT
>JACRKM010000006.1 GCA_016219765.1 Candidatus Woesearchaeota archaeon | reverse complement strand
TCATCTTGCTCTGTCTTGGTTTTGGCTGGTATTACCTTTCACGGACGAAGATCAATGCAAAAATGTACACCCCTTCGCGCATAAAGAAAAAGACGTAACCTATCAGCTTCAGTGAAGTCCACAACGTGGGCGTTCAAAACAATTTTAAACTTCTCCGGATTATTGTTTGTTATGGCTATCAAAGAATGGTCTAAAAGCTGGTATTGGGAATTGGGCGGGGCAAGGATCTGGGTAGCCGATAAACTAAATCTCAGGGCAGGTATGAACGTTTTAGATGTTGGTGCTGGAGATGGCTTATTCTCAATCCAAGCTGGCCAGAAATACAACGGTGTAAAATTCATTGGAATTGAGTATTCGGGGGAATACGAAGAAGCTAAAGAAAATGCTGAAGAATTGAAAATGAAAAATGCAGAATTTAATTTTATGAATGCATTTGATATGAAATTTAAAAAGAAATTTGATAGAGTAGTGTTTTTCATTTCTTTTCGAAATATACCAACGAACAAAGAAGAAATGCTAAAGCTTTTCAATGCAATTAAAAAAGTTCTCAAAAAAGATGGAACATTGGCAATTGCAGAAATGTTCGAGGAAGATGCAGAAAATGAAGCGCAAAAAACAGCACAAAAAATTTATAAAGAGTGCAGCCAGTTCGGAGACGAACATCATAAAGGAATTGAAGAGTTTTTCTCTATCGAAGAAGTAAAATCCGCACTTCGAAAATCGAATTTCAAGATACTAGCAATTGACACGTTCGAAACAAGAATAAAATTATCGGCTCATGAGAGCAGAGATTTTATCAAAGGAGAAGCTGGAAAGAACTGGAAAACTATTTGGGATAAATATAAAGATAAAATCAGGGAATTGGGGGGAATAGAACCTGATGCAAATATTTCTTTGATTGTTGCAAAGATGCAATAAACACGAAATGTGCATTACGTCTAACGACTATTTTTTCTTTTCTTCGATCATCACCGCATTGACCATACCATCTTCTGTTGGTCGTGATGTGACGCGGGCTTTTCCGATCTCTGTCTGAATGACGGCGCCCTTGGTGATGATGTTTCTGCGCACAAACTGCGAGTCTGCCTTGTTTTCAACGACGCTGAGAATTTTCACCTGTTGTGCGGCATTCCCGACCATGACGTTTGCTGTTGCCGTCGCAAATAATTTCACTTTTACTAAGCCGCCACGTACACGCTTTTCCTTGGCTTTCTGTTCGCCAATGCGCACGGGCAAGAAATCCGATCCACGCTCGTATTTTTTCTTTTTCTTGTTCGTGTTGAGCTTTTTTCCTGTGGTGGTTCGGTTTGAACGCAAATTCCATTGAGTCATATCCTTTTAGTTAGTCCACACGTATTTAAATCTATTCGCTATAAATGACTCTTATTAAAATGTTTTGGAGGTTTTTTTCATGGAACGACCAATCGATGTTTTGAACAATGCGAAGGGCAAACGCGTCCTGTTGCGGCTGAAAAAAGGAATTGAAATTTCAGGCGTTCTGCAGGCAATGGATTTGCACCTGAATATGTGGCTGGAACATGCCGAGCTCGTGGATTCCGAAGGGAAGACCAAGCTGGGAACAGTTCTTGTCCGCGGCGATAATATTTTATATGTTTCACCTGAAAAATCTGAATAGGTGCTGGCATGAAGGGAACACCCAGTTTTGGACGACATAACAAAATCACCCACATCCGCTGCAGACGGTGCGGCAATCATAGTTATCACATCCAAAAAGAGCAGTGTTCCAAGTGCGGATTTCCGCGTGCCAAGATGCGTAACGAGGCATGGCGCTGGAAGAAGATCAACAATTCTGGCAGAAAGAACTTGAAGATCAAACACCAGAAAGTCAAGACCATGCACATGGGCAGAAAACGAAAGCCGTAAAATCGTTTTAGAGTATTTTTATTTTTTTTATTTCCCGTTTCATCTGGGTCACTGATTCGTAGAGAATGGCGTGCATGCCAATGCTTTTTGCACTCACAATATTTTCTGGATCGTCGTCAAAAAAGATAATTTCTTCAGGTTTCATGTTGAGTTCTTTGACAACTGCCCAATAAATTTGCGGGTCAGGTTTTCGAAATCCAAGTTCATAGGATGTAAAAATATAATCAAAAAGATCCCCGATGTCTGATTCCTGAAGACGCCGTTCATGCATTTCTCTATTGTTGTTGGTCAACATCCCTACAAGGTACTTTTTTTTGAGCATGACCACGAGTTTGATCATTTCTGTGTTTGGGTGATCTTTTTTGTATGCAATTTCTTTGACATGTTCTTCCTCTTTCAGTGGAATGTTGAGATCCTGCAAGAGCGTTGTCCAAAACGTATGCGAGTCCATGTGATCTGTTTCCAGTTGTTCGAGGTTTTTCTTGTGCATTTTTTGCACGAGGTTTTTTGGTTTGTTGTACTGTTCTTGCATTTTTTCTGCAAAGGCAGCAGATGTTCCAGGAAGAAAGAGAACACCACCCATATCAAACAAAATACATTTTATCATGGAGTATCCCTCTTGAACACCGAAAAGACCGTTGCAATCTTACGACTGCAAGAATTCGACCAGCAGGCGCATGCCTGTTCCTGTCGCTCCCATAGGCAGGTACTTGCTGTTTTTCTCGCCCCAGCTCACGCCCGCGATGTCGAGATGCACCCACGGCACATTGTTCACGAACTCCTGCAAAAACAGGGCTGCGGTGATTGTTCCTGCATACTTGCTTTTTGAGCTGTTGCGTAAGTCAGCAAAATCGCTTTTGACATGTTCTTTGTATTCTTCGTAGATCGGAAGCTCCCAGACGCGTTCGAATGTTTTTTCTCCCGCGTTTCTCATTTTTTGGCCTAGCACTGAATTGTTGGTCATCATGGCTATGACAACGTCAGCAAAGGTGTATTGTGCCATGCCGGTGAGTGTCGCCACATCAACCACGAAATCGGGCTTCATCACACTGGTGGTGTAGGCAAGTGCATCTGCAAGAATCAGGCGCCCTTCTGCGTCCGTGTTTGCAATTTCCACGGTTTTTCCTGCATATGATTTAAAAATATCGCCCGGCTTGTAGGCGCGCGATCCGATGGGATTTTCTGTCAGTGGCAAGATGCCGATCACATTTTTTCTGATATGCAATTCAGCACAGGTCTTCAGCGTTCCGAGCACGATCGCTGCACCGCTCATGTCTTCTTTCATGTTTTCGATAGAACCTGTTGGCTTGAGGTTCAAACCTCCGGAATCAAACGTAATGCCTTTTCCGACTAATGCCACTTTTCGCGAGCTGCGCGGGTCTCCGGCGTATTCGAGAATCACCATGCGTGCAGGTACTGCGCTTCCTTGGTTCACGGCACAGATCAGATTCATGCCCATGCTTTTGAGTTTCTTTTCATCGAAAATCGTGCATTTTATTCCTGTTTCTTTTGCAATGCGTGCTGCGGTTTGCGCGATGTTCACGGCTGTTGCTTCGTCTGCGTTTTCGTTTGCGAGATCGCGGACCATGTTGACGTTCGCGCATACGGTCTGTGCGTTCGTGATCGCAGCTCGGATGGTTGTTCCGTCTGCAAGGATTGAAACCTCTTTGAGGTCTTTGTCTTTGGGATCACGCGTCTTGTATTTTGAAAATGAATAATTTCCCAGTACCACGCCTTCGGTCAGGACGCGCGCCACATCAGCTTCTGATTTCAGTGCATGGGGGAATACAATGGACATGGTTTCGATATTGAGTGCGCGTGCCGTTTGGATCGCAACCGCTGCTCCTTTTCTGATCTCTTCTAGCGAGCATTTTTTCTGGTCTCCAAGACCCACAAGTACCACCCGAGGGCTGGTTAATGCTCCTATATTATATAAAACAGAAGAACTTCCACTCTCTCCGTGGAAATCTTTTGCCTGAACGACCTGTTTTTCCCACTCTGTTTTTGTTGTTTTCTGGTCAGCCTCTTCTTTGGTGAGCAAGACAGCAACAAGGTCTGTTTTTATTTTTTCGATCTGCTGTGTGGTTGCTTGGATTTTCATCGTAATTCCCCCTCTGGTCAATGATGTCATATACATGTCCCTTTTCTTGTT
>JACRKM010000031.1 GCA_016219765.1 Candidatus Woesearchaeota archaeon | reverse complement strand
GAAGCAAGACCAGCATAGCATCAATAAACGATTGAAATACGAACGATTGAAACAAACGATTGCAAGGAGGCAATAAGCCCCACAGTAACCCCAAAATATTGAACTGATGAAAACCATGGTTAAAAATCACCTCAAACGCATTGCAGCTCCAAAGACGTGGAACATCGAGCGAAAGGAATCAACCTGGATCACGAGACCTAATTCAGGTGCACACTCGTTTCTTCTCGGGCTGTCGCTTGATACAGTTATGCGCGACATGACCAAGGTCGCAAAGACAGCCAGCGAAGCAAATTTCATCGTGAAGACCAAAGACGTACTCGTTGACAAGAAACGACGCAGGGACCGACGATTCAATGTCGGCATTATGGATCTCGTTGAATTTCCAGCAATCGAGGAAAGCTACCGCATCCTCCTCGATGAAAAGGGAAGACTTACCGCTGTGCGCGTAAGCGATGGGGAGAACACGACCAAGCTTTCACGCATCGAGCGCAAGACAAAAATCAGTGGCGGCAAGACTCAACTCACGCTCTCGGATGGACGCAACATCATCCTCAGCAAAGACGCGTATCACGTCGGGGATTCACTCCAACTCGAGCTTCCAAGCCAAAAGATACTGCACCACTATCCGCTGGGAAAAGGAGCGACAGTGTATCTTCTCTTCGGAAAACACGCGGGAAAGATTGGCACTGTTGAAGAAATCAACAAAGGAAAACTTATCTTTTCAGCACATGGAGAAAAGCGAGAGAAATATGAAACACTCGCATGCTACGCGTTTCCTGTTGGAGCGGAAAAACCAGCACTTCCTTGCTTAACCAAAAAAGACCTTAACTAAAAACGCTAATGAAAAGAGTTACTTAAAAGATCAAGAAAATACTACCAGAAAATACCACCAGAGAATACTACCAGAGAATATCACCATTTACGCGCCATGAACCCAATGAAAAACATACGTGTCGAGAAGGTCACGCTCAATATCGGAGCAGGAAAAAGCCAAGATAAACTTGAGAAAGGAATCAAGCTACTCTCGGCCATCTCGCGTGCAACACCCGTAAAAACATTCACCCAAAAACGCATCGCACAATGGGGACTGCGACCGGGGCTGCCCATCGGCTGTAAAGTCACGCTTCGCGGCGAAGATGCAAACAAAATCCTCGTAGCGCTCCTAGGAGCAAAGGACCAAAAACTCTCTTCAAGACAATTCGATAATGAAGGCAATGTTGCATTCGGAATCCATGAGTACATAGACATCCCCGGATCTAAATACGATCCAGCTATCGGCATCATAGGGCTGCAAGTCTGTATCACCCTTGAGCGGCCAGGATTCTCTGTCCGCAAACGACGCCTGCGCAGCGCCAGAATCCCCGCTGACCATCGCATCAAGCAGCAGGAAGCAATCGATTTCATGAAAGAAAACTTCAAAGTCATAATCAGCGAAGAACAATAGGAAGAAAACAGGAAAAAGAAACAAGAAAGAACATTACGAAAACAAAGGAGAAGTAGCATGACCACAAGCGATTACCGCAAGATCCTTGCACAACTTGCTTCAAAGCCGGTAAAGTACAAAAAATTCGTTAAGCACAATGCTCCAAAGAAACGAAGTTGCGGCATTGGGCGCAAGAAATGCTCGCGTTGCGGACGCAACCGTGCCCACATCGACAAGTACAACCTGAACCTCTGCAGACAGTGCTTCCGTGATATCGCAATCCACATAGGCTTTAAGAAATTCAATTAACGATACTTACGATCCCATTCAATTAATGCTTCCATCAGCAATTCAATCAACAATCAATAGCACTCAACCACACTTCAACCATTTGCAATGACACTTAATGATCATCGGTGAAACCCAATGCTGAACGACCCACTATCAAATGCGATGTCAAAAATTCGTAATGCTGAAGCCATCGGACAACGCGAATGCGTTATCAAACCTACATCAAAGACAATCAAAGCACTGCTGACGCTTTTGAACGCTGAAGGATATATCGGCCAATTCGAAGAAGTCGCTGATGGGCGTGGAGGACACCTGAAAGTCAACCTCCTGGGGTACATTAACAAGTGCGGGAGCATCAAGCCACGACACGCAGTCGGTTTCCAGAGCTATCAGAAATTCGAGAAGCGCTACCTGCCAGCACGCGACTTCGGAGTCCTTGTTGTCTCGACCTCGAGTGGACTCTTCACCCACCAGCAGGCAAAACAAAAGAAAATCGGTGGAAAACTCATAGCATATTGTTACTAAATACATACTGTTGCTAAATAAAAAGACCATAAAACAGGCATCTAAAACACACGACAATGGCGAGCGAGAAATTTGAAATTCAACAAAGTATCCCTGTAGGAATAACAATTACTGTGAATGGCTATTCAGTCACCGTCAAGGGGCCTCAAGGCGAAGTCACGAAAACCTTCCCACACAAGATGATCAAGATCACAGCTGCTGACGGAACGATCAAGCTCTCATGCGCAAGTGCCACCAAGCGGGAAGTGACGATGGCATATACCTTCAACGCTCACATCAAGAATATGATGGCGGGTGTGCAGCACGGCCACACGTACAAACTCAAAGTATGTTCCGGACACTTTCCCATGAGCGTCTCGCTCTCCGGAGACACGCTCTCGGTTAAGAATTTCCTCGGCGAGAAAATTCCACGCACCCTCAAGATCAAGAAAGGTGCGCACGTGAAGGTTGAAGGAAATGAAGTCAGCGTCGAAAGCTCTGACAAAGAACTTGCAGGACAAGTCGCTGCAGACATCGAACAACTCACCCGTGTCACGAACCGCGACAACCGCATCTTCCAGGATGGGATCTACATCACAAACAAATCAGGAAAAATCCTTTCATCATAAACCCGCGTCATAAACCCATAAGCCGCTTATAATGATTTCAACTTTTGTACCCAACCATGTACCGTGATACCATGTCCGCACAAACTGTGAACAAACAATCGCTCCTCGCCCATCGCAGGACAGTCAAGAGCAAGAAACCATTTTTCCTGCGGCAGGATGCTCACAAAAAGAAAAAACTCTCACAAAACTGGAGACGGCCCAAAGGATCAGACTCCAAGATGCGCGTACAACTGCGCGGGTACCGGCGCGTTGTAACAGTCGGTTGGAAATCACCTGGCGCAGTGCGCAGTTTGACACGAGCGGGCCTTGCAGAAGTTGCCATCAGCAGTGTCGACAAACTTGCATTGCTCGATCCAGCCGTGCATGCAGTCACTGTATCGTCACAGGTCGGACTAAAGAAACGAATCGCAATCCTGGGTGAAGCAAATAAACGCAAATTTTCGGTTACAAACTTCAAAGATCCGGCAGCTTTCATCGCAACAGCACAACAGAAGCGAGAAGAGGCGCGCAAACTGAAACAGGATGTCAAGAAATCACGTGAATCAAAACACGAAGAAACAAAAAAAGCAGCCGAAACTAAAAAAGAGAAAGAAGCAAAAGAAAAGGAATCCAAGGAAAAAGAATCCAAAGAAGAAAAGAAGACTGCTGATGAGAATGCTGATGAGAAGAAAGAACCTGCTGCGGCTGACAAGCAGGCTTCTGAACAAGAACAGAAGGCGGTTGAGGAGAAGAAAGAGAAGGATAAGATCCTCACATCCCGCAATCAATAAGACAAAATCACAAACCAAATAATATACACAGCATATACACTGTGTACATTATCGTGTGACGCCATTATGGAACTAACTGTCCAACGAAAACTTGCAGCAAGCGTATTTCGATGCTCGCCGAAACGCGTCTGGTTCGACCCTGAGCAACTTTCGACAATCAAGGAATCAGTCACCAAGCAAGACATGACTACGCTGATTAATTCGGGAGTCGTCCGCATCAGACCGATGCGAGGTGTCTCACGGGGACGTGCGCGCGAACGACAAATCCAGCGAAGCAAGGGCCTACGACGCGGCAAAGGATCACGCAAAGGAAAGAAAGGTGCACGACTCAACCAAAAAGAGGCATGGATCTCACGAATTCGCGTGCAACGCCAATTCCTTGCAGAACTACGGGATAAAGCAGTCATCGCGCCCGCAGTCTACCAGCAATTGTACATTAAATCCAAAGGTGGATTTTTCAGAAGCAAACGCCACATTAAAATCTACATGGAAGAAAAAGAACTCTTCCCAAATAAAGTACAAGCACAAGTTGTGCGCAAGAAAAGTGAACCGACAAAGAAGGGCAGGTAAGCATCGGCAAATCGCCGAAACAACCACGAAAAACACAATAACAGAATGCAACAACAAGATGCAACAATAATTGTCTTGTGTCGTGATCATTATGGTTAATACTCTCTACGGAAGAACAAGAACGGTCCAGCACCGACGAAAGCGGACAGGCAGAACCGACTACAAGAAACGCCTTGCCATCCTCAAGTCAGAGCAGCCACGCCTTGTCATCCGCAAATCACTCAAGCACATTACCGCACAGCTTGTCGAGTACCACCCTGATGGAGACCGTATAATCGCAAGCGCTCACTCGCGTGATCTGGCAAAGATGGGATGGAAAGGCTACACGGCAAACACAAGTGCCGCATACCTTGTCGGACTTTTGATCGGCAAGCGCGCATCACAAAAGAAGATCAAGAATGCAGTCCTGGATATCGGTCTTGCAACAAAAGGATCAAAGATTTTTGCAGCAGTAAAAGGAGCAGTCGATGGCGGACTTGACATCCCGCATAATCATGCGATACTGCCCAAAGATGAACGCATACGCGGTGGCCACGTCGTAAACTATGCGGCGGCACTCAAAAAGGATGCGGCGGCTTACCAGCGCAGATTTTCCCGCTACACTGCCGCAAAAGCAAATCCCGAAG
>JACRKM010000026.1 GCA_016219765.1 Candidatus Woesearchaeota archaeon | reverse complement strand
CTTACTGCGAGCGTACGGCTTAAATGTCAGAAAATAACTATAATAAAAGATAACTATAATAATGGAGATTATACTGGGCGGCGTATATTGAAGTGGAGCAAAACTATGAAACAAAGAGTGTTCGGCGAAGAAACAGAGTACGGCTGCGCATTCATCAGCGATGATGGACAGGCACATAGCAAGGTAAATTATGATGACATACTGATAGGTGCACAATGCCATCTTGAATTCGCGCGTAATCAAGCTCGCGTATACAAAGATACTGGTCATATTGAATATGCGACACCTGAATGCCTAAGCGCGCACGATGTTGTCGCTTACAGCAAAGCAGGTGAACACATACTAAATAATCTTGCAAAGCAATTTACTAGACACGTTGATGATAATACAAATTCAATCGTGAAAGGGCGGCTTCGCTTCTTTCGGCACAATACAGCAACTTCGCAGGAACCTGCCTGTGGCCTGCCATCAATCACGTTTGGCTGCCATGAGAACTACAGTTTTGATTCTCACAAGCTCCACCGATCTTCAGCACCCTTGGACATTCGCTTACAAGCTATCAATGAAGCCAGTTTATCTACTGAATCATCGAAAAAAAACACCGGGGCATTGTACACCATCTATCAGCACATCCTCCCATTTCTCATCACGCGTTTTATGTGGTCTGGCTCAGGCAGCCTCGTGCGCGAAGATGAAAAACCTGTGTTTCAGCTCTCGCAGCGCATTCCGTACATAAAAATGCTTAGCAGGATGAGAACGACCGGAGACAAGGGACTGTTCAATTGGCGCGACGAGCCCCACGCGCGTGCGCTTGGACGGCTGCATGTCGTGTGCGGCGATGCCAACATGAGTGAATACCAAACATATCTCAAGTATGGCTCCACGGGCATCGTGCTCGGCATGATAGAAGACGGGTATCTATTCGGTCACCTTAACTTCATCGACGGGTTGGGAGTATTGCGCGCACTCAATAAAACGATGGATTTTAAAGCGCAACATCAATTGGTAGGAGGACAATGGCTGAGCGCCCTTGACGTGCAAAAAGCTTATCTGCAAAGTGCGCAACAATGGGCGCGTGCACGACAAGACAACGAACTGTGCAACACCATCAGTATCTGGGAAGAAACACTCGCAGGACTTGCCGACAATGATCCCTGCCTTGAGCGGCGGCTTGATTGGGTGGCAAAAAAAACACTTCTAGATAGCCGCGCAGCAAAACCAGACACCACAAGCGGAACACTTGAACAGATCAATCTTCAATACCACGACATCGATCCTGATAAAGGATTGTACAACCTTCTTGTGAAGAACGGAATGATGGACACACTTTTGTGCGAGGAAGCTATCCGCGTTGCAGCATTAAGACCGCCAGAAGGCAGCAGGGCATTGACACGTAACGCGGTGCTAAATCGGCTTGAGTACTGGAAAAGAAGAGGGAAGGTAATAAAGATCACACATGTGTCCTGGGATGCGATTTGGTACACAGTAGACAAATTCGGCATCAAAGCAATGCACAACATGTCCCTCCCAACTCCCTACGATACCACCAAGAAAGCCGTTGATGAAGTAGATGAATTCGTCAATTCTGTGCAAGTGTACCACACGGGTTCTGTCATCGAACAAGTTGTTTCACGAATGCGACCATTTATTTCACCTATTCTATCATTTTTAGCACAGCGAAATCGCTAATGTCCAATGCTGCCTGCAAAAACTATAAATATGAACTTGGGTGATCGTTCTCCATGGAAAAGTACGTTGAAGAGTATCTTAAAAAGAACGGTATCGAATACAGATTATATGGGCATCCTGCAGTATTCACGTGTGAAGAAGCCGAGATTCATTGCAAGGATGTTCCGGGCATGGCGTGCAAGAATCTCTTTTTGCGAGAAAAAGACACCGGCAAATTCTTTCTTGTTATCATGCCGGCATCTGAACGGCTCGCTATGAAGAAGCTTGAGAAGATCCTTGGAATCAAAAAGCTGGCGTTTGCCAAAGAAGAAGAATTGTTCTATATTCTCAAGCTAACGCCGGGAGCAGTGTCGCCGCTTGGACTCGTCAATGATATGAACAAAATGACACAGACAGTCGTTGATTCGAAAGTCTGGAATGCTGACGAGCTCAGTTTTCATCCCAACTTAAACACGGAGTCCATAGCGCTATCAAACACGGCATTCCGTAAACTGATCACGTCATTTAGCGCGCATCCAAGAATTGCTGACCTTGACTGAGCTAACTTTATATAGTTCTGTGGTTCAATTGTTGGTGTATCAACTATGGAAAAAGATGTTAGCAACAACCAAGATAAGGCACTAGAAGTTCTTAAGGCGCTCAAAAAAATATATCCTAATGCAAAATATTATCTTAACTTCAAAACTCCGCTCGATCTTCTCGTAGCTGCAATCCTTTCTGCGCAAGTGAGCGACGAAGTAGTTAACGAAGCGACGAACGGATTATTCAAAGAGTACAAGAAAGCAGAGGATTATGCAAAAGCGAGCGTCGACGATCTCATGAAGCATGTCAGTAAAGTCTCATTTGCTGGCAACAAGGCAAAGAATATCATTGCAGCATGCAAGATTCTTGCAGAGAAGCATCGTGGACAGGTTCCTAAAGAGCTCGATCACCTCGTCGAACTTCCAGGGATCGGCAGAAAGACTGCGATTGTCATTCTTACAAATGCATTTGAAATCGTTCCCGGGATCGTAGTCGATACACACGTGATCCGTGTGAGCTGCCGCCTCGGCTGGACCAAGCAGAAGAATCCGGAAAAAATCGAAGAGGATCTCAACAAGCTTATTCCACAACGACACTGGAAGGAAGTGCAGTGGTTACTTAAAGCGCACGGCCGAGCAGTCTGTCAAGCTCCGCTGCCTTACTGCAGCAAGTGCCCTATAGAAGAGCTGTGCCCGAAGACAGGCGTGACAAAGAGATTATAGGACGGCATTATTGAAAACCTACCGGCGGGTCGTGCCGGCATCGCCTCGCCACGCTCGGCTCAATCACTGCGACGCCAAGCTCGTGATATCGCAGTCATTTTTCATTGCCGACATCCCCATAAGGGAATGCTTCCCTTATTATCGAAAATCAAAGATTTTCGGAACATCCAGACTATCTGGATGCAACCCATCTCAAGACGGGCATGAAGCCTGCCGAATACCGACGAACTCTGTCCCCTTTCGTCTTCAGATTGGAGCGAAGCGAAAATCGGACTGGAGTTCGAGTGCCACAACCGAAAAATCGGTTGATGCTTTCAGGCGATTTTGCTTTCGCGAAATTCCCTTCACGGGAAGTTTTGCTGACCACAAGTGTTCCTCGGTGGGTTGAACGCAGTGAAACCCACCTTAGGGCACGTGTCAACGGAGTGAGCCGTTGGGATCGACAGCCGCTGGGGCGTCCAACTTGTCGGCTGTAATCAGGATTGCTCAATCTCTCGCGGAAAGGCGGTGGCAGTGATTGTGCCGGACTTCAGAAGTTTTCAATAACGCCTATAAGACGAAACATTTTTAACTGTGCAGGTGGTTTATTCCTTTCGTGAAACTTGCCGCTATCCACTTGCATCATCGAAAGCAGTCGCGGTCTGCAAAAGATCCCTATCCGCATCCTGACCCGCGAGTCCGGTTTCTGGACAAACTCATCCTGGCAGTCGCAGTTGTGTTTCCGCTCAGCACCTTACCGCAGATATTCACGGTATGGTATTATCATAATGCAAGCGGTGTATCGCTTATCACGTGGAGCCTGTATTTTCTAATGACGATACCGCTCTTGATCTACGGTATCGTGCACAAAGAGAAGCCGTTAGTCATCATGTACATCTTATGGCTGATCGTATATGCGGGCGTCATCTCAGGGGCAGTGATGTACGGATAAGAACTAGCAGTTCTGCCTCGAAGAACAGAACCAGTCAGATCAATCAAAGCGAATTGCGCTCAATATGATTCTATTCAAAGAAAATCAATTTCTACTTCAAACGCGTCTACTGTCGGATACTCCTCGACGATCGCAGGAACTAGCCTAAGCCGTTTCCTGAAAAGCAACGCATTCTTTTTCACAACCTTCGGAGGCAGCAGCAGGCGCAGCTTTGACTCGTCAACGAATACATCTGTCTTAGCAAGCGCTTGGATCTTCTGCTTTGCCTCCCGCAGCTCTTTGAGCACAGAATCATTATCGGCAGCCTTGAGCTTTTCTCTATATCCCTCACCCGGACTAAGTCGCTCAAGATAGATGCAACCACGCACCAGCAATCCCTCGTCAGTATGTTCGTCGCATGGAAGAGCTATATGCTTTGACCGTCGCTGCAATCTGCTCGTCATCTGTACTGCATCCTTGAGTTTTGCCGTGCAAAAATGCATTCGTAAGCCTTTACTTTTTGCATACGCGAGCATCTCAAGCGCCATCTCTTGGCTTCCTCTAATGCCGTAACTGATATCGTCCTTTTGCACAAAACGCATCGCATCCAGCTTGAAATGTGCTGTTTTGGTATCCGAGCGCTCCAGCTCGTTTATGTTGAGAAAATCAACCTTGTCTGCTATGTAATCGATCAGCCTCTTTGTTTTCTCCTCATAGCCGGGAATAGCTGGAATCTCCACCCCAACATTCCAACCAAACTTGCGCGCCAATTTCAAGCGAGGCCACAGAGCATTATCATCAAGATCGGGATGGAAGCGGATCTCATCGAGCCCTGCAGCGTACAGCTTCTGCAGCTTTTCTTCTGTCACTAGCTTGAGCGGCGTGTACAAATGGATATGAAAATTCTTGCCAAATCTTCTCTTAAGTTGTTTGATATAGTCAATGCAGCGATCCACCTTTGCGAGTGGATCGCCGCCAGTGATGCCTGCGCCAGTCGCTTCCGTCAGCCGTGCTTCTTCAAATAGCTCAACAGGATCATCAGGGTTTTTGATCTTCCACTCGTTCGCATACACAACATCGTGGCCGAACTTGTGTTCGCTCACAGGGCAGTAAAAGCAACGTTGCGAGCATAAACCGGTGATGAACAAAACCATCTTTCTTCCCTGCACGCACCTTGCGCAGCCTTCGGGCAGGGAACCTGTGCACCATGAATGATAGGGAGTCTTTGTGATCGTATCGCTGGTACTCATTGTCATGGCGCCTGTCCGCCCTGGTTCGTTTATAAATGTTTTCGTGCTGGATGCTGCTGCCTCCGCAGGCAGTTCGGGTGACCACAAAAAGAGAAATATTTAAATATTGTGGTCACCTCTTATATCCTATGTTCCTCGAAGTGCGAAAGGCAGGAAAGAGCAAGAAGTTCTATGCCGTGTACTCGCTGAGGGAGGGCGGCAAGGTCGTCAAACTGCGGCGTTATTTGGGAAAAGACCTCTCGGCAACCGAGCTAGCCAAACGAAAAAAGCAGGCAGCATCATTCATGAAGGAGCAGGTCAAGAACTACAAAGAGATCCGCGACCCGCTAACGACCCAACTGTCAGGCACCGAGATCAAGCAGCTTTTGGATATCGAAGCAAGAGCAGACGTGCGCATCATCCATCTTGACGAACGGCAATGGTTCCGCTTCTCACAGGTATTCTCCTACAACACCAACGCGATCGAAGGGTCGACACTCACACTCAGGGACGTCAGGAACATCATCGAAAGGCACAAGATGCCGGACAAGAGCGAGGCAGACATCGAAGAAGCGAAAGGTGTCGTTGAAGCGATCGAATATATCCGACGGGCAAAGAACCACGTCTCGGTCGCACTGATCAAAGGCGTGCATCGGATCGTGTTCAAGAAGACAAAACCGTTCGCGGGCCAGTTCCGTAGCAAGGGGATTGAAGTAGCGATAAAAGACAAAGAAGGGAACATCGTCCATCTTGGCGCCCCATCTGCAAAGATACGAACCCTCCTAACCGAACTGACACGCTGGTACAACGAACACAAGCACAAATACCCGCCGATACTCCTTGCTGCAGTCGTACATAACCAGTTCGAGAACATCCACCCATTCCAGGACGGCAACGGGCGGGTTGGACGATTGCTCCTGAACAACATCCTGCTGCGGCACCGCCTGCCTCCTGTGAACATAAGTTTCTCGAAGAGGCAGGCATATTACGAATCGCTTCGCGCCTACCAGAACACTGGCAACATACGGCCGACGGTCGAGCTGATCGTCAACGAATACCGTCGCTACGCAAGACAGGCAGGTGACCACAAGAAGCGCGGGCGTGGTCACCCGATGCGAATTGGCGGCAAATAACCACAGTCAGATCAGTGCAAAATGTATTTATTTTGCGGCGCTGCAGGAATCAGAAGCTAAACAAATACCAAAATATTTTATACTGATTGCTCTCCTCTTTTTTACGATGCACAAAAAATCACGCGCGCCTGCAGTTTTCCTCGTGTTTCTCATCTTAATGGCTTTCCTTTTCATGGGCTGCTCCAAGAAAGCCTCGCCTGATGAACTCACTGTGCAAAAGCCACAGTGGCGGGAAGTAGCAAGCATCGAAGTGCCTTCTGCATTAACGCTTTCAAGCCCGGCGTTTGAAGATGGCAAACCCATTCCCAAAAAATATTCCTGTCAGGGACCCGCTGTGAGCCCGCCGCTGACAGTCGAGAGTGTCCCGCAAAAAGCACAAAGTCTTGTGCTCATCATGTCGGATCCAGACGCGCCACTTGGCGAATTCTCGCACTGGATATTGTGGAACATCCCAGTCAACGCCACACTTGAAGAGGGAAAATATCCCAAGGGTGCAACACAAGGATTGAACGACGGAACAAAACACGATTATTTTGGTCCATGCCCGCCTTCGGGAACACATCAGTATGCCTTCAAGCTCTACGCACTCGACACAACACTTGATCTCGATCACAACTCCCAGCAGCGCGATGTAGAAGAAGCGATGAAGGGACACGTGCTTGCGAAGACCGCCCTTGTAGGGACGTACCAGAAAGATGATACACTAAGATAATGTGACGCGCGTTGTTACGGCCGGCTTTTCTATCAACAAGGCAATTTCAACAAGACAATTCTTTGTCAATAGCTGAAGAACTGATTAAGCCATTAGCTGACGGCTCAAAATATAAGTTAAAATATAGGTTTTTTAACCTCCATACGTTTCCCATTTTCATATTTGTACAATTTGCCGTCTTCCTCACCGCTGCATTGCTTGTGCGATCCGTCGCAGAAAGGCAGGTTTTTGCTGAGGCCGCACATGCACATCCATTTGCTGTCTTGGCCGACTTTCACTTCCTTCGGTTTTTTTTTCTTCATATACGACGACTCTTGCCATTCCTCCCGCCTCCAATAATAATTCCAATGCTAATTCTTTTATGCACAAAAATGTCGCCAAACATTTTTGTGTGGGGTTTAAAACCCCGCCCTTTAGGGCGACATTTTTGGCATCCTAAAAATCGGTCTATACATGCCGGCGTCCGTTCAAACTCCGCACTTTAGTGCGGAGTAGGACGCCTGTGACCGATTTTTATGATAGTACTATCAATTCATTAAGTGTAGCAATGAACATAGAGTTATATAAATGTTGTTGAAGAGAGGGTGCACGCTCCATCGCGCTTATCTTTTATTTCTAGAATGTCAGCGCAAGACTGTTCAGGAAAAGGAGGATCGTCACGAGTGCGGAGATCAGGCAGTAGAAACAATAATCCTTAATCTTGAATATCTGCACGCCGACAAGGAATGCTGAGAACAACACGCCAAAGCCTGTAATGTATGGAAGCAGCATAAGAAAGCGCGGGCCTGGCACTGAAAAGAAAAGCGTCCCGGTGATCCCTACAAGCATCGACACATAATAGAACAGACCGAGGGTCTCGTTGCGAAAGTAGAAGAGATGGGACCACGCGCTCTCAGTCACGATGCTGCAATCGTGATGCAGGGGGCACACGAGCGGTGTTTTTTTCTTCTGATGATGTTTCCAAGTTAGAAAAGCACAGATCGAGATGCCGCAGATCGCCAGCACGATGAAAGTTGCGACGAACTGTGGCGGAAGATCACTTGCCATGCTTCTCATTCCTGCTTAGAATGGCGAGTGCCGCTGCACAGAAGAGGATCGCAATATCGCGAAACACGATGTCGAGCGTAGTTATGTTGACGATAATGATCGCGAGGAGTGTGAGGCTTGTGAGGCTTGCGGCGTAGAACGTCCTCCATCCTGAAAAGAGCCATAATGCCAAAAGCAATTGGTATAATCCGAATAAGAGAAGCAACGTTTCACCAGGAATAATTGCGCGAAGCCATGCAGGAAAAAAGCCGATCCACGACTCTGGCTGCAAAAATGCAGACACTGCAGCATACAAAAACACAATTCCCAAACCTGTGCGCAAGAGAAACGATGAAAGCAGACTATTCTGCAGTTGAGCTGAAGATGTTGGTTTCATGATGATCACTCCACAACGATGGTGCCCTTGCTACCAGGATCTAAATGGTCATGATAATGCCAAGCACCTCTCTCATTGAATGTAAATGTAAAGGTTTCGCCGGCATCAAGGCCGTGGCACGCATCAAAGATAGAGCCGGGTGCTGCACTTTTACATTTTTGGATGCCGGAACCTGGATACGATGCGTGAACGGGATGGACGTCTGATGCTGGCCAGCGCTTTGTCGCACCATTGTTCTCAAACTTAACTGTCTGTCCCGCCTTGATCGTGATTAAGGCAGGACTAAATCCTGAATCAGTCAATTCCACAAGAATGGTTGACGATTCGCGTTCCATTGGCGGCGAAGATTGCACCGCAGGACTGCTGACTGTGGTGGGCAAATGCTGCGCACTTGCTTGCTCACTTGCAACAGAAATGGGCTGTTGTTTTGATGCGCAACCAGTTAAAAGAAACAACAAACCAACAAGGGCAATAAAAGAAGTTGACACCGATTCTTTTTTCATTGAGTATTTCATGATAGCGTTTCTATAGTTTCTATATATTCTTCTAGTAATATATACTTTTCGAAAGTATATAATTTTCTGAAGCAAACAGCAAATTCGTAAAATCTTCTTCTTCTACCTAAAAGAGCCCAAAAAGGACAGTTCTTTTCTTGTTGCCGTAAATTAGAGACGCAATGATTAAAAACCACCAAAGTCAATGCCAGTATTATGAATCCTACACGCAACGAACCACTCAGCAACGAATCAAAGGGACCACTCACATTGGAAAAGACATTGCAAGATCTTGTTCTAGGTGCGGTTGTAGGTGCAGCTTTTGATCTTGTTGTTCCATATGACGACCAGGAGACTTTGAAAAATACTTTTTGGGATGGATTGTACGTTGCCATGCCATTTTGGGCGATGGCGAAAAGGTACGAAGGCCTTAAAGGAGGCTTGCGAGCAAGCGCCGCCGGGTATGTGGGCTCAGTTGCAGGCCAAACATTAATGAACGTCATTAAGCTATATCTCTAGCAGGCGTGCGTGCTGATCGTCATGAACGAAGAACAGCAACAACAAGAACAACCTTCGGGTCCAGTACCTAGGCCTAGCAACATCGCTGATTTTGTCGTGGGCGCACTAGCTTCCGGCGTCATCAACTATGTGCTGTACAGACCTGAATATGATACTGCGGCACTAACATTCTTCAATGCAGCTATTTTCGGAGGCACAGTTGGCATTCTCCGATGACGCCGTTTTGGTAAGGAAGTTGGAATCCATTCCGGCGTCGCTTCGGCAGCAGGATCGATTGCGGGCCAGCTGTTTGTGCATGTCCTCAAGATGTATGGATGAACGGCGTGGCTGAAGACAAGCCGCAAAAAATGAAGAAACAAGAAGTATTTCATAAGCGTAACCTGACTGACTTTCTTGCTGGTGCGGCTATCGGTGCGGTATTCGATCTTGTACTCCCCTACAATGATCGTGAGTCGGTTGAAAATATGCTTCTCGATGGAATATTAATCGGGCTACCAGTCAGCCTACCTTATGGCGTAATGCGTGGATATTACATTAACAAAAAAGAAGGGATTCGCGCGTTTACTGCAATGTATGCAGGATCGTTTGTTGGCCAGATGTTTATTCGCGCGCTACAGATGTACAGCTAACCCTGCACGATAGGAAGTTCGCAAACCAAATAGTGAAATGATGGACAAACTGTCGCAGAAATTAACTGGAGACAACAGCCTCGTGCAGGCATTCACTGCAGGATTCATCGTTGGAAATATCGCAGAGCTGGTTACACACTACGATCTAAGCCACGACTATCCAGCGATGCTGCTCACAGGGCTTATCGCGGCCCTCCCTATCGGGATGCTTTCTGAAGTTGCCGACAACACGAAAGATGGAATCAAGCACGTAGCATCGGCATACTCTGGATGCATCGCAGGCGAACTCTTTATATATTTCATTGATAAGTGGCGTTATTGAAAACCTACCGACTAGTCGTGCCGGCATCGCCTCGCTACGCTTGGCTCAATCACCGCCACGCCAGGCTCGTGATGTGTACTGTATTCCATGATGGCCGACATCCCCCGATGGGGCGTCCCCCCTGTCGGCGCTCTTGTAAAAGTTCCATCTCTCGCAGAAAGGCGGTGGCGGTGATTGTGCCGGCACTT
>JACRKM010000025.1 GCA_016219765.1 Candidatus Woesearchaeota archaeon | reverse complement strand
CCCCGACCACTGGATCGCGAATGTGGCCGCCAAACTCAACATTCCACTCGTCACAACGAGCGTCAATATCTCCGGCAGCGCGCCAATGAAACACCTCGGAGAGCTTCAACCGGAAATAGGCAAATCAATTGCATTCTGCATCGATGAAGGCCTAATCATGGGAAAAGTGTCAAAAGTCATAGACTGCACTGCAGGTGCGTGTATCGTGCAGGAACGACAACTCCAACACTGAATACAATCGATAACACAAGGCAATTGATAATACAATGACCGCAACAACAGACATACACAAGAGCGACGAACATAAGAAAAGCGATGAACACAAAAAATTTCGCATTATGGCGGCAGGCGACCTGCACAGTGATGCGAGCCTTGCAGCAAAACTCGCTGACAAAGCAGAAAAGGAACACGTTGATCTCGTCATTCTCACCGGCGACATCACGCAAGCGGACCAGCTTTCTGAAAATATGATGAGCCCATTTGTCAAACGCAAACTCAAAGTCTTATTTGTTCCTGGAAACCACGACAGCTTTGCAACAGCCGACTTCCTAGCGGAGATGTATGGCGTGAAAAACATACACGGGTATTCTATCAAGTACAAAGACATCGGAATCTTCGGCTGCGGCGGAGCGCATGTTGGCCCGGTCACGAGCATCGATGAAAAAGAGATGCTGCAGTACCTCGAACGTGGATTCAAAAACATCGAATCGTTAAAGAAAAAAATCATGGTTACCCACGTACACCCCGCAGGATCGACCGGTGAGAAGTTCTCTGCATTCCTCAAAGGATCTGATGCAGTCCGCAAAGCAGTAGACAAATTCAAGCCAGACATCCTGCTTTGCAGCCACGTGCACGAGGCGGAGGGGCTGGAGGAAGTCATCGGAAAAACCAAGATCATCAACGTCGGAAGAAGAGGAAAGATTATAGAGATATGAACCTTGACATTTATTGGTACAAAAAGTATGTAAAATTATGCAACGCAAAAAAGACAAACAAAAAGAGAGAATTGCTCTTGTCACGGGCGCGAATCGCGGCATTGGCTTCGCGGCGGCACAGGGACTTCTTGACCAAGATTTCCAAGTAATTCTCCTATGCAGAAACAAGAAATCGGGCGAAGCCGCTTCACATAAGTTAGGAGAAAAGAATACTACTCTCATTGTTGCTGACACCCGTGATGAAAAGTCGATAATTGCTGCAAAAAAGCATGTTGCAAAAATATTTGGCAAACTTGATATTCTTATAAACAACGCTGCAGAAATTGACAACGGTGAAGCGACCATTGAACAAATTCCCACAACTGAGTTCGACCGCATTATTGCAACAAACCTGCGCGGGCCATTTCTGGCCTGTAAGCATTTTATTCCACTGCTCAAGAAATCCGATTCGGGGCGGATCATTAACGTTTCAAGCGAAATGGGAGTTGTTGGTCCAAGCATCAAAGGAAACAAACCAGCATACCGCATCTCAAAAGCCGCCCTCAACGCGCTCACCAGTGTCCTTGCAGCACAACTAAAAGGGACCAATATCCTTGTCAACGCTGTTTGTCCTGGTTGGTGCAAAACGCGCATGGGCGGGAGCGGCGCACATCGGACAGCCAAGAAAGGTGCAGAGACGATTCTCTATCTTGCTACCTTGCCAAACAAAGGCCCATCCGGCAGATTGTTCCGCGATAAGAAAGAGCTTCCGTTCTATCGCTGCAATCGGCTCTGCTGGCTAATTAATAAGTTCATCCCTTAATTACGCCAAGCGGCACTAGGCGCGCAACCTTCGTAGAAATACCATCATCATGGACGCTGTCAACGACCGACTCGATATCTTTGTATGCTTTCGGCGCCTCTTCAGCAAGACCGGCGGCAGACGTCGATCGGGCAATAATGCCGTGCTTCTCTAAATCTGCGCTTACTTCTCTGCCACGGAATTCCTTTAGCGCGCGATGGCGAGACATCGCTCGGCCCGCACCGTGGCAGGTAGAACCAAAGGTCTTCTCCATCGCCAACTTTGTTCCGTGCAGAATATATGATGCAGTACCCATACTTCCCGCGATCAGCGCAGGCGTGTCAGGAAAACTTCGCGTTGCGCCCTTTCTGTGCACATAGAGCTTTCGCTTCTTTCCGTCAATACGATGCTCTTCAACCTTACAAATATTATGCGCGATGCCGTAGATCGTCTGCATATCAAGATCGTCCCAACTGCGAGAGAAAACTTTCGCAAATGTCTCCCGCGCCCATTGCGTCATCACAAGACGATTCACAAATGCAAAATTGACTGCTGCTTTCATTGCAGCAAAATAATCCTGACCCTCTTGCGAATGAATCGGTGCGCACACGAGCTGCTGGTCAGGAAGTTTTATCCCATACTTCTCACATGCTCGCGCGTGTACTTTAAGATAATCTGATGCAACTTCATGACCGAGACCGCGAGAACCGCAGTGAAGCATAATAACCACTTGATCTTCAAACAAGCCGTATTTCTTCGCGTATGCCTTGTCAAATAATTTGTCAACACGCTGTACTTCGAGAAAATGATTCCCGGCACCAAGCGTTCCCAGCTGAGGCCCGCCACGCTGCTTTGCGGTGTCCGAAACTTTCTTTGGGTCAGCACCCT
>JACRKM010000024.1 GCA_016219765.1 Candidatus Woesearchaeota archaeon | reverse complement strand
GTCACGATCACGATGGCTTCAGATATCGTTGAAGTGCTTGGCGAGCTCAAGATCAACGAGATCCAGAGCGATCCTTTTGTGCAGTTCCTGATAGCAGACGGCAATATTACTGACGTGAATACGACTGTTCTTATGCAAATCGGTACACTGTGGGCCGAAGGCAAGAGCCAGCTGGCAGGCAACTTGACATATGCTGCGCTTTATAATGTGCTGGTGACAACTGCGGGCGTTGAAGTATTCATCAACAATGAATCATTGTACGGGAAAAATGCAACATATCTTGCTGCTGCCGGTTCCACACTCTCTGTTTCAAAGCGCATGATCTCAGGAATAAAGCTTGGTGCACCGACGGAAGGATTCAATGCGCGCGCGTTTGCCATTAGCATCTCAAAGAACAACACACTCGTCGTCAAAGGAGACGTTGTGTCAAGCAGCGTCAAGAAAACTACCGGCGGCAATAACCTGAACGTCGTAACCGAGATGTACGATCTCATCATTCCTGACAATGCCACGATTCGTGACGCGTGGTGGTTCGTCGAGGCGTACTACATAGACAATAAGTTCAAGGCGTACATCAACGGGACATTCCTTCCTGGCAGCGGAGGCACTGGGAGTGCTTTGCTCACAAATCTGCAAAGCTATGTTCGGCCAGGATACAACAACCTGACAGTAGAATACCGGTTTGGCAGCAATGGCGACGAGGGCGGTGATGATGGAGCATCCCATTTCGTAGTGAGTTACACGACGCCAGATACAACGACGATTGCTGACCAGGACACGTTCTACTTTTCCAAGGTGAGCTCTCGGACGTCGATACGCCAAAAGAAGCCGATCTTTGTATCAGGCACAGTAAACACGATCGATGTGACCGTGAATGTGGGCGGCTCAAACTCGACGCTGGGGTTCATCTATCGCGGGCAATGGTATAATATTTCCAAGAAGATCATTACCGGCCCAACTGTGTCGTGGAGCGATGCCGAGATCAAGGCAGCGATGAGCTCGAAGAATGTTTCGTACGCAAACCTCTCAAACGAGTACTTCTGGTTTGTGCTTGACGTCGATGATTACCATGTGCGGGAGAACTTGGGAGCGCAGCGTGATATCCTTGCAAACTCTAAGATTGACATTGGCATGGCAGCTTCAGTCGACGTCTACGGGTACATCGACATTACGCGCTTGACGACAAACGAAACGCACCAGACCCAGCAGTCAGGAAGTTTTTACCGCAACGTCCAATGGTTCTATCCTTTTACGAACAACTCGATTTTTCATAAGCTGGACTCGCAACTTGCCTGGCTCTACCTTGTCTCATCAGGCCAGCCTAACCAGACCGTCTACTCAAATAACGTGAAGCTGTACGATCATCCCCCGAGTCCATTCATCGCGGAGTTTGCGCGTTGGGGGTTCACGAATAGTTCTGGAACGATCAAGACGGGTCAGAACAATTATTCGTTGAGCTTCGGCTCGGGTTATGCAGTAGACCCTACCAACTCGCTTGTAGATTACACGATCCTTGTCAAAGGGAATGTCCCGTATGGCGCTACATTCGCGAACGCCACGACCGCACAGCAGGATGCAGTGCAGCGTCTTCTTAACCAGCTTGGTTCGTACGTGCAGGCAGTCCAGATCGTCAATACATCTGTAGTGCAAAGCAGCGTTCCCAGCATGTGGGGTCCTTCATTGTTTGAAGTGAGAGTGAAGCAATGAGCGGCGCATACGCGGCAACACGGGCGAGTAAGAAGGGAGTTTTCTTTACAATTATCGCGGTACTTATTGTTGGCTTCTTTCTCGTGAGTTTTGGTCTTTTTGCAAGCTATCGCGATTTGCTGCGTGCATCGGTGGTTGAGACGCGCGTGTTCACGATGAATAATTTCATAAAGAATGTAGACGAGGATATGGGGCGCGGCCTCTACATCTCTGGTTTTCGTGCACTTCTTTCACTCGTGAATGATGTTGTGACGACAGGAGTGTTTGTCTCGAACCTGAGCACCCAGTTTTCAGAAGTCATCTATAATGGAACCATCAATGGAACCGCGCAGACTCTGATGGAAAACAATACGCTGCTGTACTGGGTGCAGAAGATCCAGCAGGAGAGCGCTAATATCAATCTCAACACGACGATCCGCATCGGTTCTGTGTTGGTGGATCAGACAGACCCGTGGATGGTATTGCTGACGATGGACGCGAATGTATCGATTGCTGATAAGGATGGCGCTGCTTCTTGGAACGTGTCTCGAACTGTGCAGGCGAGCATTCCAATCGAGGGTTTTGAGGACCCGTTCTATGCGGTGAAAACTGGAGGGCTGCTGTCTCGTAAGATATTTCGCACGAATCTTACGTCGTGGAATGTGGCGTATTTGCGCATTCACTTAAGGAACGAGACGTATCTCAATAACTCAAACGCTCCCAACTTCCTGCAGCGCTTGCAAGGAAGCACGGCTGCGTCAAATAGCGGCATCGAAACGCTTATTGACACGAACGATTTGATTCAGGTTGGAATCGTCGTGCTGAACAAGACATCTGTTGACTATATTTAATGGAGCACAAACAG
>JACRKM010000002.1 GCA_016219765.1 Candidatus Woesearchaeota archaeon | reverse complement strand
TCTCCACGCCTTCTTCGATACGCACAGGCATGTCGCCCTGAGCAGAACGGACGATCTGTTTGCCGACAATCTCCACTGTGCCGATAGTCCTTCTGCGAAAAGGCAGCCGCCACCTATACGACGCGACCAATCGATCAAGAAATATGCCGCCATAGGTCAGTTCGTCTTCTTGTGAACTCGTGATCACCTGGCGTTTTCCCAACGCAGGCACGTCTTCGAACGCCTTGACAGAACTGCCTGAGTAGCAGCTCTCATTCAGAAAAAGAACTCCTCCCCGGTGCTCTGCGATCAGCTGAGCCATATCCCTGTATCCGAGAGCTGATCGATTTGGGAAAAAGCTTCCTTTCCCTCCGTGACCCGTGAAAAGCACCACCACATCCGCCTTGGGCTTCTCGCCCCTGACGCGCGTGAAAAATGCCTGCGTCTCATCAAGGAGGTATTGCGTGCCTGCATACGTGCAGAAAACTATACCGATGTGCGACGGATCAAATTTCGCTTCGTGCACGAGGTATTCCTGGAATCGGAGAGCCTCCTCAGCAAATCGATTCTCATCGCCTGACAACAACAGAGCATACGAATTTTCCTGTACCATTATAACCCATATCTTTTGGCCTATTTAATGATTTTGAAATTATGCACCTTCTCGCTGAGGACCTGGCTCACCGCGTTCTTCGCTGCATCCCGCAGCGTCACAACGTCGTGGTCGTCGTTCCACACAGGCCTATAGTGTTTCCAGTAAAGTTTTGAGTTTGTGTTTTTTCCTTTGCCTGTGAATATCTTTGTCGGCCCGAAGATCTTGAATTCTTGCGGAAATTTGAATGTGTGCTTTTTTCCTTTGTCGTGCAGCGTGTATCCTGTAAGATCGATTCCTCCAAATCCTGTGACTTCGACCCATTCTCCATTGAGGTGCTCGCGTCCGCCTTTTGCCTGGAAGTTCACGCTTGTGATTCGCACTTCTCCGGCAGGGATGTTGTAGATAGAATCAAAATCTGACTGCTCTTTGGTTTTTGCTGCTTTTGACTTTTCGAGTGCTGCAGCAAACATTTTGGTTGCGATAGGCTCATCAACGAGAGGCAAAACGTGCTCAAGTGGTTTTCGTTCTTCGAGTTTGTTGAGACGTTCTTGCAGAAGATTCAAAGTCTCTTGGTGCTCAAGGAAGATGCGCTGCTGCGCTGCAAGCTGAGTGTGCAAGGAATCCGTACTGATCTTGTCAAGATGTCCACGCAGCACGTCCATACGTGTATTCAGTTCCCGGACGTCATGCTTGATGTTGTTGAATGAATGCGAAAGGAGGTCGTTGAGCTTCTTGAATTCGTAGGTTGGGTTGCTTGCCATACTTTTTCAGCGAACCTTACACCCTTTATAAACGTTTTCATCGTTAAGTGACAAAATGACAAGCCACGCATTTAAATAACCCTGTCATTTCCCGCATTTAAATGGCATAAAGTCAAGGAGTGCAACATCGCGATGATTAAGTGAACACCCTGGTAGCCGAAAGGCAATGACCGTTGGATGTAACTGCTGAGCGATGCATAGATCCTTTGACGTGTATATTCGGAAGGTGACTTCGGCGTTAGCCGAATGTCGCCTGATGTTCCCAGGGTACATTTACGCTGCTGTCTGAGCGATGCATAGATCCTTGAGGGCTGAGAGGATCTCCAATGGCCGCCCAACAAAACAAAAAGATGAACAACTATACGAAAGATCATTCAACCACAAAATCAACGCAGACACGAAACGTCCTGGGCGCGTGCTGACCGCACTTGACCGTGCGCAGGATTTTGCACGCGACTCCATGTTCTTTGCACACCTGCCTGATCTTCCTGTGTGCTTCTTCAAACTCTCCTTCCTTAAGAAAGTCGTAGAGGTGGATTACCGCGCCTTTGTTTGCGACAAGAAGAGCGCTGTCCAGGAAATCCCCCGCAGACTTCGGGAGAGGCATCACGATGCGATCAAATTTTTCTTGAAGTTCATGAACCACTTTTCTTACGTTCCCTTGGAGAAGCTTGACATTCTTCACCTTGTTGATTTTTACATTCTCTAGGCCATACTTGTGTGCAAGAGGATTCATTTCAATCCCAACTATACGCACAGCTTTACTTTTCTTTGCAAGAACAAGCGGATACGGGCCGCACCCTGAGAACATCACGAGAACGGACTCTCCGGGCTTGACCTCCTGCGCAATGCGCAGGCGCTCTGTTCCCAGCCGTACTGAATAGTACACTTTTTCAACATTGAGTTTAATACGTGTGCCACTTTCGACGTGCATCGTTTCCCGTGTGTCGACTCCAGCGAGGAATTTCATCGGCTGCGTGCGAAACTCGCCCGCGTGCGCTCCGGCCTTGCAAAGGACTGTCTTAATGTTCTTGTGCGACTCAAGAATCGACGAAGCGAGCAAATGCGCCTTTTGCTCAAGCTCCGGCGGAACCTCCAGAATCGCAATCGAACCGACCACGTCATACGCGCGGCGAAGACGCATCAATTCCTGGGAAGAAAGCTGCTTGGCAAGCGCCTCTTTGAGCGTTCCTTTCTTTACACGCTGCGATTTCACGATCAAATCTCCATGCTCAATCTTGACAAAATGGAATTTCCTTTTTACCACGTCCACTGCCCGAAGGACTGGAAATGAAATGGATTCTTCATTCTTTTTGAACGCCGAATCATGATCCAATAAATTATTCTTGATGAGAAATTCTTTTACCGACTGAGCCTTCTTGAGAGGAACCACCACGTATGAAACAAGCTTCGGCATCAAGAACACGCTCCAAAATTACATCCAGCCGCCAAGGCCCCTCTGAGCAATCGTCGACCGCTCTTTCTTCAGCTTCTCAAGAACATCCTCAACGCGCTGCTTGTTAAAATCATGGCGGTCAACAAGGATTTTCAACACTTGCTCGCGATTAACAGGCTTCCACTTCAGCTCATAATCGTCTGTCGAAGGCAATTTTGTAAAGATTTCAAAAACTTCTTTCCAGTCATACTCAAAATAATGGTTCCAGTTCGCATGCGAGAATAATTTCTCAAAGTCTTCATCATGCTCTTTCACCAATCTGAGCGCATTCTTTGGCCCGATGCCTTTGATTCCGCCAGGATTAAAATCAGTCCCCACAAGAATCCCCAGCGCGATTAATTGCTTTTGCGAGATACCCAACTCTTTTAGATTTTGCGCAAGGTCGATCTGTTGCGGCTTTACGGTCTCAAATGACAGCTTGTTTGGAAGTTTCTTGCGCTCAGAAATCGTCAGGTTCTGCACGAGGCGCGGGACACCGAAGAGAAGACAATCGTAATCCTGGGATATTTCTGCATAGACGTCGCCTTTCTTCACCATATATGCTGCTTGCGCTTCGCCTTCCGACGGTGCCTGAATGACCGGCAAGCCGAGCGCTTCAATCAGGTTTTTTGCCTCCTTTACCATCTCTGGCGTCAGCCTGGACGTCCGCATCGCGTATTTCTTCATCTCCTCCACATCGCCGGCTCGCTCGGCCTCATTAAGCTTCTCCGTAGCTTCCTGCTTGAGTTCAGAACGGCGCTGCCGCTCCTTTTGCTTTAGTGCAGGGGCTTTCCCATCAAAGACGAACGCAAGCTTCATGCCTTTCTGCATCAAGCGCGTTGTGCGATGCAACAGGCCAACAAGATGGCCCGTGACTTGTCCCCTCGAGTCCATCAATGGAGTTCCATCCATCTGACGGATCGTTGCCAGGAATTGATAGAGCACATTGTACGAATCGACAACAAGGCGTTTTCCATGCATGTCCGCGATGCTGATCTCTTTTTTTACAACAAGGTCTTTTAAGTTCACTCCCATCGGTTCAGAAAACCTCGCGCTTATGTTGCCGATCCATTATCAGAATTCTTTAATGCATTTTTCTTCTTTTCAGATTCGATGCGCTTGATAAACATGCTTTTGAATTCACGACTCGCCAGATCCTCTGCCTTCTTCGAAAGTTCTCCCGTCGTCAAGAACAAAACCGGCAGCTTCTTTATTTGCCCCTGTACATATGCACTCGACAAGTCCCCGTCATTG